>JAFASL010000753.1 GCA_019244535.1 Alphaproteobacteria bacterium | reverse complement strand
GACCAAGGGCAAACCGGCCTGTTGCAAGGCTTGCCCGACTGCCGCGATCAGCTCGCGGAACGGTGCCAGCACTTCCGCCTCGTAAATCGACTTCCGCGGCTTGAACCAGGCGGGGTCGTTGTTGTCGCGCAGCTCCCTGAAGAACGCGAATGCGGCGGGCCGGAACCCGGCAAACCGGGGCGGGGCGTCGATCATTAGGGCCTTCCCGCGCTGCTGCCGGTGCGGCGGGCATAGAGCAGGAATTCCCGGTTGCCTTCGGGCCCCAAAATGGGGCTCTCGATGACATCCTCGACGCTCCAACCCGGCTGGGTGCCGATCCAGCCGGCGATGCGCTCGCACACCTCTTTGTGGACCTTATAGTCGGCAACCACTCCCCGTTTCCCGACATGCTCGCGGCCAGCCTCGAATTGGGGTTTGACGAGAGCGACCAATTCGGCCTGCTCGCCGGTCAATGCGAGCGGCGCCGGCAAGACCGTCGCCAAACCGATGAAGCTCGCATCGCAGGTGATCATGTCGACCGGCTCCGGAACATGGTCGCGCGTCAGATGGCGCGCGTTCACGCGCTCAAGCACAATCACTCGCGCATCCTGCCGCAGTTTCCAGGCGAGTTGGCCGCGCCCGACGTCAACTGCATAGACCCGCCTTGCCCCATGCGCCAGCAGCACATCGGTAAAGCCGCCCGTCGAGGCGCCGATGTCGAGAGCAGTCTTGCCGGTGACATCGATCCGGAAATGTTCGAGCGCGTGGGCGAGCTTGACCCCGCCGCGCGATACCCAGGGGTGGTCCTGCCCCTTTACTGAGAGCGTCGCATCCGCCGCGAGCGGCTCGCCCGGTTTGTCGATCCGGCTTCCGGCACAACTGACCACCCCGGCGAGGATCAGCGCCTGCGCTTTTGCTCGGCTGTCGGCCAAGCCCTTCTCCACGAGAAGCTGATCGGCACGCCGCTTTGTAATTTTTAGAGCTGCCATGTCTCGAAGATGTTCAACCCACACGGTGATGTTTCGCTGGCGGCGGCATCGCCAAGTGGCGGACGAGGTCGCGGGCGTAAATCGGCAGATCGGCTTCACTCCGGATGCAGATCGTAAGGTTGCGCACCGCCCAGTCGTCGGTAAGCTCGATGCGGCGGATCGACATCGTTTTCGCGTGGCGTTCGGCGGTGGTCGCTGGGACAATGCCGATCCCGACATTGCATTCGACGAAACGGCAAACCGCGTCGAAGCTGCGCAGTTGAACGCGCAGCTTCAGGCGGCGGCCGATCCGCTCGGCCTTCTCGGAAAGAAACCGCTGCAGCGCGCTCGTCCGGTCGAGACCCACAAAATCGAAGTCGAGCACTTCGTTAAAGGAGGTTCGGTCGATTGGTGCCAACTGGTGGTTCGGCGCAACCACCAGCATGAAACGGTCGGTCCGAAACGGCAGGGTCTCGAGACCAGCGAGCTCTACGGTGGCCGCGACAATCCCGATATCCGCGGTGCCGTCGGCAATTGCGCCGACAATCTCGTCGCTCAGCCGCTCCTCGAGATCGACGTTCACCTGCGGGTGTGAGGCGAGAAAGTCGCTGAGCGGCTCGGGCAAGAATTCGGTCAGTGCATTGGTATTGGACAGCAGGCGGACCTGTCCCTTGATGCCTTCGGCATACTGCGCCAGATCAGCATGCATGCGCTCTGCTTGCTGCAACAGCGTGCGGGCGTGATGAACGAGCGTGCGCCCGGCCGGTGTGGGCTGCACGCCTTGGCGTTCTCGATGCAGCAACGCAGTGCCGAGCGCCGCCTCCATGTTGCGGATGCGCGTGCTGGCCGCGGCGATCGCCAGATGCAGGCGCTCGGCGCCATGCGTGATGCTTCCCGCCTCGACCACGCTCAAAAACAGCCGCAAATCACCGAGATCGAAACGCATCGAATGGCCTTCGGATTAGACGAAGGAAGGCTACGCCAAATGCCGATTGTGTCAATTGAAGGCCGGCATCAGATTTCGGTAAACCCAAAGGCGAGGAGCGATGAGCACCGCCTATCCGATCGAGCATCACAATTACGATGTCGTTGTTGTCGGCGCCGGCGGCGCCGGTCTGCGGGCGACACTCGGGATGACCGCCGCGGGGCTCAAGGCTGCCTGCATCACCAAGGTTTTCCCGACCCGCAGCCACACCGTCGCGGCGCAAGGCGGCATCGGCGCCGCACTCGGCAATATGGGGGAGGACGACTGGCGCTGGCACATGTACGACACCGTCAAGGGTTCGGACTGGCTCGGTGACCAGGACGCAATCGAATTTATGTGCCGCAATGCGATGGCGGCTGTAATCGAACTCGAGCATTTCGGAGTGCCGTTCTCGCGCACCGAAGACGGGCTCATTTATCAGCGGCCGTTCGGCGGCCATACGGTGCAATGGGGCAAGGGGCTGGCGAAGCGCGCCTGCGCGGCAGCCGACCGGACCGGGCATGCGATGCTGCATACGCTGTACCAACAGTGCCTCAGACACAATGCCGAGTTCTTCATCGAGTACATTGTGCTCGATCTGGTCATGGACCAGGGCCGGTGCTGTGGGGTCGTTGCGTGGCGGCTCGAGGACGGCACGCTTCACCTGTTCCGGGCGCAGCTTGTCGTGTTGGCGACCGGCGGGGGCGGCCGCGCTTATTTTTCGACGACCCAAGCGCATATCTGCACCGGCGATGGCTATGCCATGGGGCTACGCGCCGGACTGCCGCTACAGGATATGGAGTTTATTCAGTTTCATCCCACTGGGATTTACGGCGCCGGGTGCCTGATCACAGAGGGGTCGCGCGGCGAGGGCGGCTATCTGACCAACGGCGAAGGCGAGCGCTTTATGGAGCGCTACGCGCCCGCCGCCAAGGACCTCGCCTCACGCGATGTAGTCGCTCGCGCAATGGCGATCGAAATCCGTGAGGGGCGCGGGTGCGGACCCCAACGCGACCACATTCTCTTACATCTCGAACACCTCGAGCCCAAGGTGCTGCATCAGCGGCTGCCCGGGATCTCCGAGACCGCAAAGATTTTTGCCGGCGTCGACGTGACCCGCCAGCCGATCCCGGTGCTGCCGACCGCGCATTACAATATGGGCGGGATCCCCACCAATATTCACGGCGAGGTTCTGAACCCGACCGCCAATGACCCCGAGCGCACGATGCCGGGGCTGATGGCGGTCGGTGAAGCCGCTTGCGTGTCGGTGCACGGCGCCACCCGGCTTGGCACCAACTCGCTGCTCGATCTGGTCGTCTTCGCCCGCGCGGCTGCGCAGCACGCAGCCGAGATCGTTGAGCCAGGGCAACGGCCTGGGGACTTCCCCGGGTCGGCAATCGAGCCGGCGCTCGCCAGGTTCGACCAGGTGCGCCACGCGAGCGGGCACCTGAAAACGGGTGAAATCCGGTCGTCGATGCAGCGAACGATGCAACACCACTGTTCAGTCTTTCGTACTGCCGGGGTGCTCGAGGAAGGGCTGCTCAAGATGAGCGCGGTCACCGGGGCGTTCGGGGATATTGCCGTCGCCGACCGGTCGCTGATCTGGAACACCGATCTCGTCGAAGCGCTCGAACTGGACAATCTGATCAGGCAGGCCGCGGTCGTTCTCCATTGCGCGCTATACCGCACCGAAACCCGCGGCGCGCATGCGCGCGAGGACTTTCCGCAGCGCGACGACCAAAATTGGCTCAAACACACCCTCGCCTGGCAGAACAGCGACGGCGAGGTGCGCTTAGGCAGCCGCCCCGTGCACCTTAATCCCCTGTCGAACGAAGTGCAGGCCTTCCCGCCCGCCGAGCGCGTCTATTGAAAATCGCCGGCAGCCTACAGGCTTGGGATATAGCCTTTTCGCGGGTATTCCTCCCAATACTGGCGGAAGCTGCGGTGCGTGGCCTCCTGATGCGGATGAGCGCGGAGTTTATTGACGTCGATATCTATGCCGAGGCCGGGAGTAGTTGGAAGATCGACCCAGCCATCCTGGACGGTTAGCGACGCCGTGGCGATTTCCCGACACAAATCCTGAAAATTCACGAAATATTCGGTGATCCGGAAATTTGGGATCACTGCGGATACATGCACCGTTGCGGCGAGGCCGGCGAGCGTGCTGTTGCAATTGTGCGGCGACATGACGACAGCCTGCGGCTGTGCCATTGCCGCGATGTCGAGCATCGCGGTGATCCCGCCGACCGCGCAGATGTCGGGGTTCAGGATGTCCGCAGCGCGCTTGGCGACGCACTCGAAAAAGGCCTCTTTCGAGTAGATCGCCTCGCCAGTGACGATCGGGATCGGCACAGCGCGCCGGACCTCGGCGACCAGATCGATGTTCTCGGACAGGCACGGTTCCTCGTACCAGTCGATCCCGAACTCCGCGAGACGATGGCCGATGCGGATCGCATGCGCCGGCGCAAAGCGCCGGTGCGCCTCGATAAGCAATTCGAAATCGTCCCCCAGTGCCTGCCGCATCGCCCGCACATAGTCGATCGCGAAATCCTCGTCGCGGCGGTCGACAAAGCTGCGCCACGGTCCGGGGAACGGGTCGAACTTGGCGGCGGTGAAGCCCATTGCCTTGACCTTGAGCCCGCGCTCGACACCTTCTTCGATGGTTGTGCCGCGCGACCAGCCATTGGCGTAAACGCGCACCCGCTCGCGCGAGGCGCCCCCGATCAGGTTATAGACCGGCAGTCTGGCGCGCTTGCCGATGATGTCCCAGGAGGCGATTTCGATTGCGCTCCACGCCGCCATCAGCTCCAGCGATATGCGGCGGATCGCGAAATCCTCGAACATGATCTGACCGGTGTGCCGGATGTTGAAGACGCTGCGGCCGATCACATGCGGCGCCATCGCTTCGATGCAATCCGCGACGACCTTCTCCTTGCCGTGCGTCACATAGGCTTCGGCCCCAGCCATAAAAACCGTCCTCGGTCTCGACCCGGCAGAACAGCAGGTCCTTTGCACTCGCGGTCCCGAGAATGAAAGTTTCAATGCGCCCGATCTTCATCTCCGCCCTCCGCTTCAGGTCAATAGGCGAGCTGGTTCGGTAGCCAACACATCGCGGATTGCGCGAGCCAGCGTCGAGATCTGGTAGGGCTTTCGTAACACGGGAAAGCCGGATTCCCGGGTGTTTGCGGCTTTCGCATAGCCGCTCGTCAATAACACCGCGATGTCCGGATATTCTTCCTTGACTTGCCGAGCCAGCGCCATGCCGTCCACCTCGCCGGGCATCATTATATCGGTAAAAACCAGATCGACTGTCTCGCCCGACGCGAGCAGCTGCAGCGCAGCATTCGGCGATTGCACGTGAAGAACGCGGTAGCCGAGTTGCTGGAGCAACATGGCCGCCACCTCCTGGACATCGGGATTGTCCTCCACCAACAAAATGGTTTCGTTCCCGCCGGGCGAATCCTCCTCAATGTTCCGCCTATCGCTAACGGGGCTGTGGCTGCGCGGCAAATAAAGGATCACGGTCGTGCCGGCGCCCTGCTCGCTCGAAATGGTGACCGTGCCGCCGGATTGCCGAGACAGACCGTAAACCTGCGATAGTCCCAATCCCGTTCCCTTTTCCAGTTGCTTGGTCGTAAAGAACGGCTCGAAAACTTTTGGCAGGACGTCCGCCTCTATTCCACAGCCGGTATCCGATAGGACCAGCGCCACAAACTCACCGCTCAGGTGCTCCAGCGTGTCTTCGGGGCGCAGCCTGACATTCTTCGCGGTTATTGTGATTGTGCCGCCTTCCAGCATCGCATCCCGGGAGTTGACGACCAGATTCACAAGCGCGAGTTCCAGTTCGTGAACATCGACTGCGACCGGCCAGATATTGCGCGGGATCTCGATGATCAGTTTGATGTCGCCACGTGCCGAACTAACCAGCAGCTCGCGAAACTCCGCGACACGCTGGCGTAAGCTGATCACGATCGGGTTCAACGCCTGACGGCGCGAGAAGGCGAGCAACTGGCGCGTCAGAGTTTCTCCGCGCGCCGCGGCGAGTTCTATCGACTCCACCGCGCGCAGATTCCTCGCATCGCGCAGACGTTTCTTTAAAATCTGCGCGTTCCCGCTTACGACCATGAGCATGTTATTGAAGTCGTGCGCAATCCCCCCGGTTAACTGTCCCAGCGCCTCGAGTTTTTGAGATTGGGCCAGCTGTTCCTGCGCTCGCCGCAATTTCTCCTCAGCCGCTCGGCGCTCGGTAATGTCACGGGTGATTTTGGCAAAGCCGATGAGTTTTCCCCCCTCATCGCGCATTGCATCGATCACGACACTCGCAAAAAAAGCGAGCCGTCTTTGCGGACGCGCCATCCGTCGGCCGAGTAGGTTCCGGATTGCGCAGCCGTCAGGAGAGCCCGCTCGGGAACGCCGGCGGCGCGGTCCTCGTCTGTGTAGAAGCACGAAAAATTCCGGCCAACAATCTCATCTTCGGCATAGCTTTTGATCCGCTGCGCGCCGGCATTCCAGCCCGATATCACGCCGTGTGGATCAAGCCTGACTAGAGCGTAATCGGTTACCGCGTCAGTGAAGAGCCGGAACTTCCTTTCACTCTCCCGCAGGGCTTCTGCCGCCATCCTCTCGGCGGTTACATGGCGCCCAATCAGGTAAATCAGGCCGTTTTCAGCGGTCATCGTCCAATAGATCCAGCGCCACGAACCGTCTTTGTGGCGGAAACGATTCTCGATGCGCACGGTCGGAACCCCGTCCGCGAGCCGCCTGCGGCCTGCCGTGGAATGAGAAGCATCGTCCGGATGTCTCAGTGCGCCGACACGCAGGTTCTTGATCTCTTCCTCGCTCCAGCCGAGCAGCTTCGTCCAAGCGGGATTTACGCTGATGAAGCGGCCTTCAAAATCGGAGACGCCGAGCAGGTCTTCCGATACTTGCCAGATGCTGTCCCGTTCGCGGACGCGCTGGGCTATTTCAGCTTCGAGCCGGTCGTTGAGGTGGCGCAGGGCCTCCTCTTTGCGGACGCGTTCGGTTGTATCGACACAGGTCGTGAGTACACCACCGATCCCTCTTGGAGAGCTTTCGTCTGGGATTGGGCTGTAGCTGATCGTGAACCGCGCCTCCTCGACGAGCGGGCCTTGTCGGCGGACAGTCCACGGATGATCCTCGGCCAAGAAAGTGGCGCGTTCGCCGCGCAGGATGGCCTGGTTCAGCGCTCCAAGCTCAGCGGAGATCTCCCACC
>JAFASL010000687.1 GCA_019244535.1 Alphaproteobacteria bacterium | reverse complement strand
AGAGCAAAGCCCCTCACCCTAACCCTCTCCCCGCAGGCGAGGCGAGGGAACCTCAACCCTTATCTCCCTCGCCCCGCCTGCGTGGAGAGGGCCGGGGTAAGGGGCGAGTCATTATCCCGGCAAACGCCAGCCGAGCCAGTCGCAGACCGCGCGGCCCATCACGAGTTCGAGATCGCGTCCTTTCAGCCACGGCATCTCTTCAGTGAACATCGTCACGCACTGTTTCCACGAGCACGGCATGCGGGTGATGTCGGTGCCCCAGAAGCTGCGCTGCGGGCCAAAGGTTTCGACGATCTGCTGCGTGTATTTGTGGATGTTGCGATAGGGGTACGGCTGCGATGAATTGCCCGGCGCACCGGTGCACTTGACCGCGACGTTCGGGTGTTTCGCCAGGGCGAGCAAGGCTGCCTGATTGCCATGCGCCGCGTCGTCCTTGCCGTCGCGAACGCGGGCGTAATGATCGATGATCAGCTTCAGGCCGGGATGCTGCTCGGCAATCTGGCCCACCAACGGCAGTTGGTTCGACGCCATCAGCGCGATCGGGATCCCCGCCTTCTCGGCCGCCGGCCACAGCCAATCCATCGTGCCGTCGGTCATCCAATTGGCCTGGTGCGGCTGCGTGAACGCGTAGCGCAGCCCAAGCATGCCCCGCCGGCGCTTCCACGTATCGATCACCGAGCGGCTCTCCGGCTTGTCGAGCGGAAAATTGCCGAGGATTCCGAACCGGTTCGGGTATTTGGCCGCCGCCTCCTCGGAAATCTTACCCGAATTCGGATCCCACCCCGGCGGGTGCAGCAGGCAGGCGCTAACTCCCGCCGCATCCATGTCGCGGATGCATTCCTCGGCCGTGTAGGAATTGACCTGGCGATGCGACGGATTGGTCGGTGGCCCGGCCGACCAGATGTGAACCTGTGCGTCGACGATCAGCATGGCGTTCTCCTCGCTCCCTTGATGCTCGCATGCTACGCGATATCGTTTCCCGGCCGATAGGGGTCAGCCGATCCGATTGCCGGCACGAAGGCTGGGGGCTAGCTTCGGGTATAACCGCTAAAAGATCGGCTGCTCGCTGAAACCAGTCTGTCTGTCTTCGGTGGAGCGGCGCACGGAGGGCGTCATGATCGAGCTGCTCGACAGGCAACAATCGCTGACGGCCAATCAGTGGAAGATCTTTGCGGCGTCGATTCTCTCGATCATGCTCGATTTTTTCGATTTCCTGCTGATCGGCTTCACCCTGGCGTTCTTCGTCCGGGATTGGCACCTCACCTACGGTCAATCGGGGCTGATCCTGTTTTCGTCGGGTGTGGCCGCCGTCCCGGGCGCGATATTTTTCGGCTGGCTGGGCGACAAGATCGGCCGCCGCAAGGTGTTCATGATCACGATCTTGATGTTTTCGCTCGCCACCGGCGCGATGGCGCTGACGCCGGAGCGCAGCTGGGCCTATCTCGCCGTGATGCGCTTTATCGTCGGGTTCGGTGTCGTCGGCGTCGCCTCGGTCGATATGCCGCTCTTGCAGGAGTTCGTGCCCGCCACCAAGCGCGGCTGGATCAGCGGACTGTCGATCGCGCTGGTGCCGGGCGGCGGGCTCTTGGCCGCAACCTTTGCCGCTTTTTTGAGCCCGATCGTCGGCTGGCGCGGCCTCTTCGCGCTCGGTCTGCTGCCGGCATTCTTGGCCTTTCTGATCCGCGTCTGGGTTCCGGAATCGCCGCGCTGGCTGATTGGCCGTGGGCGCATCGAAGAGGCGCGGTGTTCGCTCGGCTGGGCCTTGCAGATCCCACCCGAACAAATTGTTTTGCCGGCGGTGCTGCCAGTGCCGCAAAAATCGTCGTGGCTCGACTTGTTCAAATACCCGCGCAGCATTGCCGCCGGCGCATTGGTCGGGTTGAGCCAGACGGGCGCGGTCGGGCTCGGGCTGTGGATGGTTACGCTCTTGGTGCTGGTGTTGCGGATCACGCCGGCCGAGGCCTCGTTTCTCGTGATCTGGATCAGTCTCGCTCAGATCCTCGGGCGCTGCTTCGGCTCGTGGATCACCGACATAATCGGGCGGCGAACCGCCGGAGCGCTGTGTTGCGCGCTGGCGGCGGCGGCAACCTCGCTCGCCGGCTATCTGCACGCCGTCAATATCGGCGCAGTGCCGATGTTTTTTGCGCTGTTGCTGGTGCAAGGCTTGTTCGGCAACAGCAATTCGGCGATCAGCTACCCCTATATGGCCGAGATGTGGCCGGGCCCGTTGCGCGCCAGCGGTTTCGGCCTCGTCTACGGGATTTCGAACCTCGGCAAATTCATCGGCCCGGCCGGGCTGGCCGTGATCATCGGAGCCTCAAACTATGTCAGCCCCAAAGCGACGATCGACGGCATCATCCCCGGCTTCAACTACTTCGCCGTTTGGTACGTCCTCGCGGTCGTTGCCTATCTCTTTATTGGCTTCGAGACGCGCGGCCGCACCATCGAGGAGCTCGACGCGGCGCTCACGCGATCGAAACCCCTCGCGGCGGCGCCGGAAGCGGGATAAGAGCCGGGAAGCTAGTTACTCGGCGGCGCGCAGCGGCGGCTGCTTCAGATAGTCCTTGGCGAGCCGCATCCCGGCCTCGCGCATCATCTTCTTGTCCACCGCCTCATCGGCCGGCGCCGGCATGCGCAGCACCGTATTGTTGCAGTAGGTCGGGATTACGACGCCCCCGTCGCGACACAGCCCGTGCGGGTCTTTGCCCCCCCGCACGGCGCGTATCCCGCGGCGCACCTGATTGCGGAACATGCTGATGCCGCGATCGGTTTCAGCCAGGTGTTCGAGGCCGTGGATCGCGATCGGCCGCTGCGACACCTGCGCTTCGTAGTCGCCGGGGTGGCGCTGGCTTTCCTCATACGTGTCCATCGCCAGCTGGCCCGGCAGCATCTGCCCGCGATCGAGCCACCATTCTGGGATCTCGTCATCGTCGTCGCCGAGGTGTCGCAATTCGATGAACATCGTGTGGGTATCGTCGACCGGCACCAGCCAACGGCTCATCATCGGGCCGCTGAACGCCCGTTCCTTGCGGCCGTTCTCCCAGATCGGCGCGACCTGCTGCAGGTTTGGCAGCACAGCCTCGACCATCCGCGCCCACACATTGTCGCCAACCCGCCTGGTTCCGACATAGATCATGCCGATCGGGGTCTCGACATAGTCGAGCTCGGGCAGCACGCCGAATTCCTCGGTGAATACCGCGCCGCTGACGATCGTGTGCAGGAAAGCGGTGTGCGTCGGGTCCATCGTGTTTTCTTGGATCTGCAGCCAGTTACAGGGATAAAAATACTTCCGGCCGGGAAGGACGCGGTAGCCAGGGCGGATCAGGCTGTCGTAGACCGGGAAAGGGGGCTTCTCGTCGGGCGGGCCCAAATAGGCGAAGACCAGTCCAAAAGCCTCGTGAACCGGATAGGCACCGTGGAACAGCCGGTCCTTCAACGTGCTGTCAGCCGGCTCGCCCGGGGTTTCAAGGATCGTGCCGTCGCAGTCAAACAGCCAGCCGTGGTAGCAGCATCGGATGCCCTTCGGGCCGACCAGCCCGAATTCGAGCGAGGTGCCGCGATGCGGGCAGTGCAGTTCCAACAACCCGACCTCACCGCTCTGGTCGCGGAACGCGACGAGATCCTCGCCGAGAAGCCTGATTTTTAATGGCAGGTCCTTGAGCTCGTCGGAAAAGCACACCGGCTGCCAGAAGCGGCGCATATACTCGCCGCACGGTGTATCCGGGCCGACATGCGTCAGCTCGGTGTCCTCGCTCGGCACATGGCGATGGTGATAGCCGCTGTAACGCGCCTTCAGGAACGGGGCCCTGGTTGCCATCGACAGCCTCCTTGAGGATTGCTCGCAACGCTGTTTTTTCTTCTTTTGGCCTTTGTCAAACCCAACGGCGAGCGGAATGTCAAGGGGGAGAGCCGCCTGCGCGGATCTCCCGCGCGCCTACCGCTGCATGCCCTCGGCGCCGGCTGGCACGTCATAAAATGCCAGGGTCATGGACACGCTGGTGTAGAAGCCCATCAGGCAGATCACGTCGGTGACGCCCTCATGTCCGAGCGCGGCGACCGCTCGGTCGTAGAGGCCTTTAGAGACCCAGCGCGAGTTCGCCAGACAGGTCGCCATCTCATAGATGACCTGTTCGCGCTTGTCGTCGAACGAGGTCGGCAGGCCCGACAGCAACGCCTCCACCTTGTCGGCCGGCAATCCAGCCGCCTTGGCTGCCCGCTCATGCGCATTGGTCGGGTACGCCGAGTGCCATTTGCTGTTGATGATGACGACGGCGATTTCGCGCTCGCGCTCGCTCAAGGAATAGCCGGTGCGGAAATAGGCGCCGAGGGGCCCCATTACCTTCACGAGCTTGGGGTTGTGCACATAGATCTTGTTCGGCCCGGGCAGTCGCCCCCGCGTCTCCATCAGCGAACGGTAGCCCTCCTGCTGCTCCGGGGTCATCTGGTCGTATGGGATTTCGGCATAACGGCCAAAGGTCGGCGTGTCAGGCATGAGGCAAGTCCTCCTTTGTGGCGGCAGCGAATGGCCGGATGACACCCAGCCATTCGCGCAACGGGTTGTGAGCCGATCAGCTCGGCTTTTTCTGGTCCGGCTGCAGCATCAGCCGCTCGACCCGGCCGCCGTCCTTGAGGTGCGTCTCGACGATCTCGTCGATGTCCTGTTGGGATTCGTAGCGGTACCACACGCCCTCGGGATAAATCACCATGTTGGGGCCGAACTCGCAGCGGTCGAGGCAGCCCGAGGCGTTGACGCGGATATTCTCGATACCGAGTGTCTTTGCCTTCTCGCGCATGTAGCCGCGCAACTTTTCGACACCCCCGCTCGCGGCGGCACGGGCAGTGCAGCAGCCCCGCGGGTGACCCTCGGGCCGCACGTTGGTGCACATGAAGATATGGCGACTGTAAAATAGCGGCGGGTCGGCCGGCGCACTTGGCATTCAGGCTCTCCATGTTGTTGTAGTGGCGGAGCGAATGTCGCAAGCCGCCGTTCGGGAGTAAGGTGGGAAGCCTAACGCGTCGAGCCGATGGCGGCAACGCTGCTATGAGATCAGTGGGAGTCATGATGGACCGCAACCGCCTCGGCGACGAGACGAGCCCCTATCTCCTACAGCACAAGGACAACCCGGTTCACTGGCAGCCGTGGAGCGAGGCGACCCTAGCGGCAGCCAAATTGGACGACAAGCCGATCCTGCTCTCCATCGGCTATGCCGCTTGTCATTGGTGCCACGTAATGGCCCATGAAAGCTTTGAGAATGCGCAAATTGCGGCCCGCATGAACGAGCTGTTCGTCAACATCAAAGTCGATCGCGAGGAGCGGCCGGATCTCGACGCGATCTATCAGCATGCGCTCGCGCTGATGGGTGAACAGGGGGGCTGGCCGCTGACGATGTTCTTGACCCCCGACGGCGAGCCATTCTGGGGTGGGACCTATTTCCCGCCGGAACAGCGTTGGGGCCGGCCAGGTTTCGCGCAAGTCTTGGACGCGATAAGCAACGCCTATGCGCAAAAACGCGAGGACGTCGCAAAGAACGTCGCAACGCTGCGCGAGGCCCTGCAAAAGCTCGGGCGGCCGGAGCGCGGCGGCAGGATCGGAACGGAGTTGCTCGACCGGGTCGCCGAGCGTTTGATGCGCGAGACCGACCAGCTGCATGGCGGGATCGGCACCGCGCCGAAATTTCCACAGACCGGGATTCTCGAACTGTTGTGGCGGGCGTGGAAACGCACCGGCCAGTCCCCCTATCGCGACGCCGTCGTGAAAGCGCTCGACGCGATGTGCCAAGGCGGCATCTACGACCATCTCGGCGGCGGGTTCGCCCGCTACTCGACGGATGCCCGGTGGCTCGTTCCGCATTTTGAGAAGATGCTTTACGACAATGCCGAACTCGTCGATCTGATGACCCTGGTTTGGCAAGAGACCAAGAGCCCCCTCTACCGGGAGCGCATCGGCGAGACGCTGGGTTGGGTCACGCGCGAGATGCTGACCCCGGCGGGAGGGTTCGCGAGCAGTGTCGATGCCGACAGCGAGCATGAGGAGGGCAAGTATTACGTCTGGTCCGAAACCGAAATCGATCAGGCCCTCGGCGAACGCGCCGCGTTGTTCAAACGCTTCTACGACGTGACTGCGGAAGGCAACTGGGAAGAGAAGAACATTCTCAACCGGTCAAATGCTTCCGGGCTCGCCGAGGAGGAGACCGAGCGCGAGTTGGCTGCGTGCCGGGCCTTGCTGATGCAGGCGCGCCAACACCGGGTGCGGCCAGGATGGGACGACAAGGTGCTGGCCGACTGGAACGGGCTGATGATCACAGCGATGGCGAATGCTGCGATCGTCTTCGAACGGCGGGATTGGCTGCAAACCGCCAGACGGGCTTTCGAGTTCATCCGCCGGGAAATGACCGCTGCCGACGCCCGGTTGCTGCACAGCTGGCGCGCCGGACGCGCGCGTCACCCGGCCAATGTCGATGATTACGCCAATCTCGCGCGTGCCGCGCTTGCGCTTCAGGAAGCAACCGGCGCGGTGAATTTCGTCGCGCAAGCCCGTGAGTGGGTAGCCACGCTGGACCGGCTTTATTGGGATGAGGCTGGAGGCGGGTATTTCTTCGCGGCCAAGGACACAACGGGGCTGATCGCCCGCGCCAAGACCGCCGCCGACTCCGCCGTCCCTGCCGGCAACGGCACTCTGGTCGGGGTTCTGACTCGGCTGGCGATCTTAACCGGCGATGACACCTACCGACGACGGGCGGAGACGATCGTCGAGACGTTTTCCGGTGAAGTAGCGCGAAATTTCTTCCCGCTCGCGACATTGCTGAACAATGCCGAACTACTCGAAAAACCGCTGCAAATCGTCCTTTTCGGACGGAAGAACGACCCAGCGTTTCAGTCGCTGCGAGGTGCGAGCTACGCGGTGTCTCTACCCAACCGCGTGATCTTGAGCCTCGCGCCCGCGTCAGCGCTCCCCACCGGCCATCCGGCATCCGGCAAGGGTCTCGTCGATGGCAAGCCCGCGGCATATGTCTGCGACGGCCCGGTTTGCTCCTTGCCGGTTACAAATCCAGAAAGTCTGCTCGAAACTTTGAGCCGGGTGCGCTAGCGTCCCGCTTTCGTTTCATCGGGAGGAAGGCCATGGCGCACGCTATTCGTTTCGAGAAACCGGGCGGCCCGGATGTCCTCACCTGGCAGCCTGTCGAGGTCGGCAAGCCGGGACAAGGCCAGGTCCGTCTGCGGCACACCGCTGTCGGGCTCAACTACATCGACACCTATCACCGCAGCGGCCTTTATCAGCTGCCGATGCCGAGCGGGCTTGGTTCCGAGGGGGCGGGCGTCATCGAGGAACTGGGAGCCGGCGTGAGCGGCCTGAAGGCGGGCGACCGGGTCGCCTATGCCGGCGGACCGATCGGCTCCTACGCCGACGAGCGGGTGATGCCAGCCGATCGTCTCGTGCCGGTACCCGACGGCATCACGGACCAGCAGGCGGCCGCAATGATGCTGAAGGGCATGACCGCGTGGTACCTAGTGCGCCGTACCCATCCGGTGAAGCGCGGCGAGACGATCCTGATACACGCTGCGGCGGGCGGGGTCGGCCTGATTGTCTGCCAGTGGGCAAAGCATCTCGGCGCCACCGTCATCGGCA
This sequence comes from Alphaproteobacteria bacterium, assembly GCA_019244535.1. GTDB lineage: Bacteria > Pseudomonadota > Alphaproteobacteria > ATCC43930 > CGMCC-115725 > AP-15. The sequence continues at coordinate 4,165 of JAFASL010000687.1, read as the reverse complement.
CCGTCGGGGATGAGGAGAAGGCGCGGCTCGCGAAACAGAATGGGTGCGACCACCCGATCCTCTACAAGCACGAGGATTTCGTCGCCAAGGTTAACGAATTGACCCAGGGGAGAAAGCTGCCCGTCGTGTACGACTCGGTCGGGAAGGATACTTTCTACAAGTCGCTCGATTGTCTCGAGCCGCTCGGGCTAATGGCATCGTTCGGCCAGTCTTCAGGGGCGATCGGACCCGTCGACATCGGCATCCTGGCGGCGAAAGGCTCGCTGTTTCTAACCCGGCCGACCTTGAATACCTACACGGCGAGCCGCGAAGATCTGTTGACCGCCGCCCGCGAACTGTTTGACGTCGTCAAGAGCGGCGCTGTGAAGATCGCCGTCAACCAAACTTACCCATTACGCGAAGCCGCCCGTGCTCATCGCGATCTCCAGGACCGCAAGACGAGCGGGCAAACCGTATTGACGGTTTAACGCTCAACTGATCGTCAAGTATTCATCGCGTCGAAGAACTCGGCGTTGGTCTTCGACTCTTTGAGTTTGTTGATAAGGAATTCGAGGCCGTCGACGGTGCCCATTGGGGTCAGCACGCGACGCAGTACCCACATCTTTGACAATACGCCGCGGTCGACCAGCAATTCCTCCTTGCGGGTGCCAGATTTGGTGATGTCGATAGACGGGAAGGTGCGCTTGTCGGCGACCTTGCGATCGAGAATGATTTCGGAATTGCCGGTCCCCTTGAACTCCTCGAAGATCACCTCGTCCATCCGCGAGCCGGTATCGATCAAGGCGGTTGCAATGATTGTCAGCGAGCCGCCTTCCTCGATATTGCGCGCGGCGCCGAAGAACCGCTTTGGCCGCTGCAATGCGTTGGCGTCGACGCCGCCCGTGAGCACCTTGCCGGAGGACGGGACGACGGTGTTGTAGGCTCGGGCGAGGCGGGTGATCGAATCGAGCAGGATGACAACATCGCGCTTGTGCTCGACGAGACGCTTGGCCTTCTCGATCACCATCTCGGCGATCTGAACGTGGCGCTGAGCGGGTTCGTCGAAAGTCGAGCTGATGACCTCCCCGCGCACCGAGCGGGCCATATCGGTCACCTCCTCCGGCCGCTCGTCGATCAGCAGCACGATGAGGTAGACCTCGGGATGGTTGGCCATGATCGCATGGGCGATGTTCTGCAGCATGACCGTTTTGCCGGCGCGCGGCGGCGACACGATCAGCGCCCGCTGGCCCTTGCCGAGCGGTGTGATCAGGTCGATGACCCGTGTCGTAAGGTCCTTGCGCGTCGGGTCGTCGAACTCCAGCCCGAGCTTCTCCTCGGGATAGAGCGGTGTCAGATTATCGAAGTTGATCCGCTGCCGCAGGCGGTCCGGCTCGTCGAAGTTGATCGCGTTTACCTTGAGCAGTGCGAAATAGCGCTCCCCGTCTCGCGGTGAGCGGATCTGGCCCTCGACGGTATCTCCGGTCCGCAGCCCAAAGCGCCGCACCTGGCTCGGGCTTACGTAAATATCGTCCGGTCCAGGCAAGTAATTAGCTTCCGGGGAACGAAGAAATCCAAAGCCGTCGGCCAGCACTTCCAATACACCGTCGCCCGAGATCGGTACGTCGTTTTCAGCCAATTGCTTGAGAATGGCGAACAGCATGTCCTGCTTGCGCAGCGACGACGCATTCTCAATTTCTAATTCTTCGGCAAAAGCGAGGAGTTCTGCCGGGGTTTTACGCTTTAATTCCTGGAGATTCATTGGTTCGTGGCGAAATGAGGACCTTACAGCGCCTGTCGAGACGGACTCCTGCTGACATCACTTTGCAGGGCCTTAGGTTCAGGCGAAGATTAACAGGGACTAGCAGAAAGAACCGGTTTACGGCTCGGTAATCCCTTACCGCGTTGAGATAAGCGGGTCAAACGCGATTACAAGATCTTCCCGCATCACAGAATGCGTGGAAATCGGGCTAAAACGGCTTGATCACCACCAGCAACACAATCGCAATCAGAGCCAGTGTCGGAAGCTCGTTGATGATGCGAAAAAACCCCGTCCGGTGACGATTTTGGTCTGCCGCGAACGCGCGGCGCCAGCACACCAACATGGCATGAAAGCCCGTCAGCCCCAATACCAGGGCAAGTTTAGCCCAAATCCAACCCATTCGCCAGTCGACCACCCCCGCAGTTCCGGTGAGCAGGAGCCCAAAAATCCAGGTAGCAAGCAACGCTGGGGTCATTATGCCCCGTTGCAGGCGGCGTTCCATGACCTTGAAGGTCTCCGACGTATCGGATCCGACTGATGCCATCGAATGATAAACAAAAAGACGCGGCAAGTAGAGCAGCCCGGCCATCCAGGCGACCATGCTCACGATGTGCAGCGACTTGAACCAAGGATAAGCCGCCGAAAGCCAACCGTTCAAATCGCGGCCTCGGAGAGCGCACAAGGAGTGAAACCGGAGGCGCAACTCCCGACTCGATCCTCGGCGGGCGCCCGAAGGACGAGCGCCGCGAGGGATCGAATAAAGCCCGGTTCGGTCCCGACCGTCGGAACCCGGTGATACGCCGGCACCCCGGAGACCGCTGCCAAGTCGCGGTAATCAATATCGAGCTCGACTAGGGTTTCGGAGTGTTCGGAAACAAACGAGATCGGCGCGATCACCACGGGAGTCTCGTCTTTGCCTGCTCGGCGAATCTCGCTGTCCGTCGAGGGGCTGATCCACTCGAGCGGCCCGACCCGGCTCTGGTAGCAGGTGGTCCAATCTAGTCCCGGCCGGTTCAGAGCAGCAATCACAGAAGCCGCAGTTGTCTCAACCTGATTTTGGTAGGGGTCGCCGGACATGACGATCCTCTTCGGTAAGCCGTGCGCCGTCAGCAGCAACCGCGGGGGCCGCCGGTGATCGACAGCCAAATCGAGCACCGGTCGGATCAGTCCTGCGAGCGCTTCGACAAACCCGTTATCGGAATGAAAGCAACAGACGGACCGCAGAGGACGATCGAGCCCCTGCTTCGCTGTCGCCGCGCGCCAAGCAGCGAGAGAGGAAGCGGTCGTTGTAGTTGAGAATTGCGGGTAGAGAGGCAGGCAGATAATCTGGTCTGCGCCCCAGTCGGCGACCTCAGCCGCGGTGGCCTCGCTCGTCGGATGCCAATAACGCATTGCGACAAAACATCGATACTGCGGACCCAACACAGCTTCGAGCGCTCTCGCTTGCGCCTCGGTATTTGCCACCAAGGGGGAGCCGCCGCCGAGCCGGCGATAAATCTCCCGGGCGATCGGGGCCCGGCGGCGCGAAATAATGTGCGCCAGCGGCAGCCGAAACGGCGCGGGCAGGCGGAGGATGGCCGGATCGCTGAAAAGATTGAACAGGAACGGCTGCACGGCTTCCAGTCGATCCGGACCGCCTAGGTTCATCAGCACGACCGCGACGCGGCCCATTTCAGGAGGCAATCGGCTCAGCAAGCAGGCGGGCGAGAGCCTGGACGTTTTCCGGCGGCGTTTCCGGCAGCACGCCGTGCCCGAGATTGAAGATGTAGTGTCGCCCGGCGAGCACCCGAAGCAGTCCGCGCACCGCTTCCTCGAGCGCTGCTCCTCCGGCAATCAGCAGGACAGGATCGAGATTGCCCTGAACCACACCATGCGGCTGCAGTGTTTGGCGCGCATACTCGGGCGGCACCGCAGTATCGAGACTGATCCCGGACACCCCGGTCTCCCGTAAATAACGCTCGTGCAGCACACCGGCGGCGCGCGGGAAACCGATAATGGCGCAATCCGGGAAACGCGTTTTCAATCCCGTGACGATCTGCTTAGTCGGCTCGATCACCCAGCGCACGAACGCCCGCTCAGGAAGCGCTCCGGCCCAACTGTCGAATAGCTGAACGACCTCGGCGCCAGCCTCGATCTGGCGCCCCAGATACTCGATCGTGCTGTGTGTAAGCAATTCGATCAACCCGTTGAAGCCTTGTGGGTCCCGGTACGCCCAAATTTTGGTCAAGCGGAAATCGCGGCTTCCCCTGCCCTCGACCATATAGGTTGCAACGGTCCAGGGTGCGCCCGCAAAGCCAATCAACGCCGTTCGAGCATCCAGCGCAGCCCGGACCCGCGCTACCGATTCGAAAACCGGGTCAAGAGTGGAAGCGATACGGCCGGGGTCGAGCCTCGCCACTCCGGCCGAACTTTCGATGCGCTCCAGAA
>JAFASL010000525.1 GCA_019244535.1 Alphaproteobacteria bacterium | reverse complement strand
CGGTCGCAACCCGCCGGTTCCACGTTTCGCCTGCGGCTGATACTGCCTTCATCAGCTCGTCAAGACCGAAACCGGTGAGCGCCGAGACCGGGACCATCGCGAGGCCATGGAGTTGCGGCAAGGAGGTGGATATCCGCGCGCACAGGGCTTTCAAAAGGGCCGCCGGCTCCTCGACGGCATCCCATTTGTTCAACGCCACCACTAGCGCGCGTCCTTCTTCGTCAACCAGCCGGGCGATCGTCAGGTCCTGCCGTTCAAGCGGCTGCAACGCATCCGTGACGAGGATAACGGCCTCTGCAAAGCGGATCGAGCGCAGCGCATCGCCAACCGAAAGCTGTTCGAGCTTTCCCTCGACCCGCGGTTTGCGGCGCAAGCCGGCAGTATCGATGAGCCGCATGCGGCGTCCGCGCCAGACCCAATCCACTCCGATCGAATCACGGGTAATTCCGGCCTCGGGACCGGTCAGCACCCGGTCCTCCCCAAGAAGGCGGTTGACCAAGGTGGACTTTCCGACATTCGGCCGCCCAACAATCGCCAATTGAAGTGGCTTCACGGGCGCCGGCAGCGCGGCTTCGTCGGACGGCGAGAATGGCGCAAGCCGGTCGTAGAGCTCGGCCAGACCTTCGCCGTGCTCGGCTGAAACCGGCACCGGATCGCCGAGCCCGAGACGGTATGCCTCCCCAATTGCGGGTAGCGCTGCGCGTCCCTCGGCTTTATTCGCCAGCAGCACGACGGGTTTACCGGAGCGTCGAAGCCAGTCGGCGAAATGCCGATCGATTTCGGTAACGCTCTCGCGCGCATCGATGACCAGGAGCGCAACATCCGCGTCGGCAAGAGCGCGCTCTGTCTGAGCTTGCATCCGTCCGGCGAGCGATCCCGGCGCGGCGTCTTCGAGCCCGGCCGTGTCGAATACCCGGAAGCTTAGATCGGCGATCCGCGCCTGACCCTCACGGCGGTCACGGGTCACTCCGGGAGTGTCATTGACGAGAGCCAACCGCCGGCCAACCAGCCGGTTGAATAATGTTGATTTGCCGACATTGGGACGACCGAGGATCGCGACCGCAAAGCTCATCGGCAGCAGCCCTGCGCGACGATCGTATCAACGATAGGCAGACAGGCTCGCGTCGTCGGTCAGCACATAGAGAGAGTTGTCGGCGATAACCGGTCCCAGATAGCCACCGGCCGGCATCTCCTCCCGCCCGAGAGGCTCGCCGGTGTAGGGCGAAACCGATATCGCATCACCGGCCGAAGACAACACGATGAGCCGGTCGCCTCCCAGCACCGGACCAGCCCAGGTCATCGGGTCCTTCTTTTTCTTCTCGTCCTGATAGCTTGGGAACCGCCGTACCCAGCGAATCTTGCCCTGGTCGCGGGTAAGGCACACCAACTCGTTATCATTCGACAGCAGGTACACGTAATCGCCGGCGATCCACGGACTATGCGTGCTGCCGAAATCCTTTTCCCAGGCGCGTTCCCCGGACCTTACATCGATTGCCGCGATGCGACCGCTATGGCTCGCGGCAAAAACCCGGCCGCGGTCGAGGACGGGCCGGCCGCGGATGTCGGCCAAGCTCGAAACGGCGTTGACGCTACGGGTGTTGGAGAAATTGTCAGACCACAGGGGCCGGCCGTTCTCCACGGTCAGCGCATAGAGCTCACCGGAAGAATACGCCGCCACGACGACCTCGCCTTCAACGGCCGGGCTGGCGCTGCCCAACAGGCTCGCGGTCTCCGGGATAGCGTTGTGGTTCCACAGCCGGCGGCCGTCATCCGCAGCGAGCACGACCAGCTCGTTATCGACCGTTACGACGAAGACCCGTCCGTCCGAAACCGTCGGCCCGCTGCGGATCGGCGCGGCTACATTGGTTTTCCAGATGACGTGGCCATCCGCCGGATCGAGCGCGAGGACCTGCGCATACCCAGTGGAGACAAAGAGGCGATCGTTCCAGTACGCGACGCCGCCGCCAAATGAATTGCCGCGCTCCTCCTCGGGCTTGAGATCGAGCTGCCACAAGCGGCCGCCTGTCGCGGCGTCGAGCGCGCTGATCTGGACGCCCCCGTCCATGGCGTAGATTCGGCCCTTTGCGACGACCGGCTGCGACAACACGCGGGTGTAGCGCGAAGCGCCCTCGCCGATGCTCGTGCGCCATGCCTGGGTCAGCGTGTCCGGCAATGCGAGGTGCTGCATTGCGTGGTTCGGGTACCCACCGGGTTCGGGCCATTCCGCATTGACCATTGGCGGCGGCAAAGTGATGGGAGTTTTCGTCAAGTCCGGGTCTGGCTCGAGCTGTCGATCAAGACTGAGAACCGAAATGCGCTCGCCCGGCAATGGCTGCTTTTTCTCGCCAAACAGTCCGCAACCGACGAGCCCAAGTGAGGCGAACAGCAAGAACGCGATGGCGGGTTGCTTCATAGGCTATGCAGAAGGAGGAGTGAGGCGTCGCACCGCGCCCAAAACATCAGTCGAGCATCCGGATCGGTTCAGGAGGCCAGAGCGGCGGCCTGTTCAGCGGCTCGGGCCCGCGTACCTTGCGGTGCGCCAAGATCATCGGCGAGGCTTTTATAAGCTTCGAGAGCGCCGTCTTTGTCGCCGGCTTGGAGCCGCGCTGCCGCCGTTAGTTCGAGCGCGGTGGAGCGCCATGGGTTGCCGGTCGATGTCAGCGGCGCCAAGCGATCGATCACGGAACGTGGATCGCTGTCAGGCATTCCTTGCATGACCGAGAGTAGCGTGGCGAGCTGACGAAAGACCGGATCGAGCCCCGCTGTGTCGGCGATGCGGTCATATGCCGCTACGGCCGCCTTGCGGTCTCCTGATTTCGCCAGCAGTTCAGCCTCCTCGAATGAGGCGAGCGTTCCGTATCCTCCGCCCTCCTGCGCAATGGCCGCGAACACCTTGGCGGCTTCGCTGTCTTTTCCTTCGCGGATCAGAGGAAGCGCCGATGCATAGCGCATTGCCTGCGCGCGGCGCTCCGAGAGTTGGTGGTCTCGCCACGCCACAACGCCGCCGGCCGCGAGCAGCACGAGAAGCGCAAACACGACGATGTAGCGACCGTACCGCGACCAGAGTTGCCGCAGGTTGTCTCGACGAAGTTCTTCGTCGATTTCGCGGAAGATATCGCTCACAAAAGCCCCGGTCGGCCCCGGCCTGCACGAGAAGACTATAGCGGCTCTTTCGGCCGGAATCAAACCGGCCGAGAAGATCAGGGGAGATCGGTGCCGCTGCGCCATCGGCATCAGATGGCTGGACGCCACCGCGGAAATCGTGAACACTGCGTGACAGCGGCAAACGGCGACGGGTAGCAATGAGGCGGCAAAGTGCGACGGTCCTGGCGCTAGCGGATTATAGGACAAAACACCGAGTACTGTATTTCACCCGCCAAGAATTAAACCAGCTTCTCAGCCTCTACAGTCGGCATGTCGCGCGGGGCGTATGGCGGGATTACGCAATCGATCACCAGGACGGCATGGCGCTGTTCTCGGTTTTTCGCCACACGCACGAGGCGCCCGCCTACAGCATTATAAAGGCCGCCGCGGCGCAGGGGCGTTCCGCCGAATTCATCGTCCAGAGCGGGCGGCAGCGGCTGCGCGTGTCACAAAGTCTGGCGGAGGCTCTTCAATACTTCCAGACCCGGCTCAGCCTCGTCCTCGCCGAGGGCTGAGCGTTTGTCACTCGTCGGCAGGGAAGGCTACCTCGACGCGGCCGAGGGGACCGAAATCAGCGACGATCTGGGCGCCGCGCCTGGTAAACACCATGCCGGTCCACGATCCGGTCGTGACCAAGGTGCCGGCCTTCACTCCGCCCCGCCCGTTCATCAGATTGGCGAAATCGACGAGTGCCGCGATCGGGTCGCGAGCGGCGCCCGCTGAGCTGCCGGCAAACGGCTCGCCATCCTCGGTCACCATGATTGCGGTGCTGGCGAGGTCCAGCTTTTCCCAGTCCTGGACCGCCGGTCCGTAGACCAGCCCCCCGTTCGAGAAATTGTCGGCCAGGATCGAAAGCCGGTCGAGCGCGCGGAAATCCGCGTAGCGGGAATCGACGACCTCGATAACCGGATGCAGCGCGGCTCCCGCGATCACCTCAGCGCGATCGTAAGCTGCGGTGCGTGCCGGCAGATCGCGGCCGAGCCGAAAGGCGATCTCGGCCTCGATGCCGATGATCCGCAATTCCGCGGCAAGATAAGACGCGGGGCTCGGGCGTATCATCCTCATCCAGATCGGAGCACAGAATGCCGCGCCGGCCGCGGATGCCGCTCCGACCTTCCAGCCGCCGACCGTCTCGCCGAGCTGAAGGGCTACCGCCTCTTGAATCTGATAGGCATCGGCATCGGTTTGCGGCCGACAGCCGGGCGGTAATTCGTGGAGTGGCGGTCCGCGCCGTGCTCCGCACAGATGGCGGACTGCTTCATCGACATGCTCGGTCAACATCTCGGAATGTCCCGCTCAGCGCTGCTCCGCATAGTTTACGCCGCCGGGACCAAATCGGACAGCACCGAGCCGAGGAATGTGACAGCCGCCGTGACGCCCCCGGCGTGGTGCGGGATACCGGCGCGGTGCAGCCCCATCTCGACCCCCGCCAAGGTGCCGCACAGCATCAGATCGTTGAAATGGCCGAGATGGCCGATGCGGAACACCTTGCCGCGCATTTTTCCGAGGCCGGTGCCGAGCGACATGTCGAATGATTCGAGGATGATCTCCCGCAGCCGGTCGGCGTCGAACCCGTCGGGAACGAGGATCGCGGTCAGCGAGTTCGAATGCTCGCGCGGATCGGCGCACAGCACTTCGAGCCCCCAGGCGGCGACCGCCCGTCTGGTCGCCTCGGCGTGCCGCGCGTGGCGGTGGAACACCGCCGGGAGACCCTCCTCGTCGAGCAGCATCTTCAGCGCCTCGCGCAGCCCGAACAATAGGTTGGTCGCCGGCGTGTACGGGAAAAAACCGGTGCGGCCAGTCTCGAGCATCGCCTCCCAATCCCAATAGGAGCGCGGCAGCCGAGCGTTCTTATGCGCCGCCATCGCTTTCTTCGAGACGGCGTTGAAGCCGAGCCCGGGCGGCAGCATCAACCCCTTCTGCGACCCGCCGACCGTAACGTCGACCTTCCACTCGTCGTGGCGGTAATCGATCGAGGCGAGCGATGAGATCGTGTCGACCATAAAGAGCGCCGGGTGCCCCGCACGGTCGATCGCCTCGCGGATCTCGGCGATCCGGCTCGTCACCCCGGTCGAAGTCTCGTTGTGGACGACGCACACCGCCTTCAGCCGGTGCTCGCGGTCGGCCGTCAATTTCTCCTCGATCATTGCCGGGTCGACCCCGTGCCGCCAGTCGCCCGGCACAAACTCGACCTCGAGCCCGAGCCGCGCCGCCATCTGGCGCCACAAAGTCGCAAAATGGCCGGTCTCGAACATGATCACATGGTCGCCGGGCGACAATGTGTTCGACAGCGCCGCCTCCCATGCCCCAGTCCCGGAAGACGGGTAGATCACGACGGTGTCGTGAGTCTGGAACACCCGCTTCATGCCGGCGACGACCTCTTGCCCGAGCGCTGCGAATTCCGGCCCGCGATGGTCGATCGTCGGCATCGCAATCGCCTGCAACACCCGGTCGGGCACATTGGTCGGACCCGGGATCTGCAGGAAATGGCGGCCGTTATGCGCGGGGGATGTATTCTTCATCGCGACGTGTTCCTTGCTCCTCGGCTGACCGAGTGTGGCCGCGAAATGCGATGGCGACAAGGCGTGTGCCCGCAAGACACCGACGCGAACAATGGGCGCGATTGCCGCGGCTGCGTGGCTCGCGCGCGTCTCCGTCCACCTGTTTTGGCAGGAGATTTACAGGCG
>JAFASL010000513.1 GCA_019244535.1 Alphaproteobacteria bacterium | reverse complement strand
TTTGCCAATCCGCGGAATGCGGCGGCCGGCTCGTTGCGCCAGCTTGATTCCGCGATCACGGCACGTCGCCCGCTCAAATTCTTCGCCTATGCTTGGGGCGAGGCGAGCGGACCTTTCGCTCGAACACACGAGGAGGCTCTGGCGCGGCTTCACGACTGGGGATTTATGGTCAATCCGCGCTCACGGCTATGCCGCGGCGTCGACGAGGCGCTCGCCTATTACCGAGAGATCGCCGCCGAACGCGCGGAATTGCCGTACGACATCGACGGTGTGGTCTACAAGATCAACGACCTGGCGCTGCAGGAGCGGCTCGGCATGGTCAGCCGGGCGCCGCGCTGGGCCGTCGCCCAGAAATTCCCAGCACAGCAAGCGCAAACCGTATTGCGAGACATCTCGATCCAGGTCGGGCGCCAGGGCTCGTTGACCCCGGTGGCCATGCTCGAGCCTATTACGGTCGGCGGCGTGGTCGTGCAGCGGGCCACCTTGCACAACGAGGACGAGATCCAGCGCAAGGACGTGCGCATCGGCGACACCGTTATCGTGCAGCGCGCCGGCGATGTGATCCCGCAGATCGTCTCGGTCGTGCTCGACCGCCGTCCGAAGGACGCGGTGCCGTACCAATTTCCCGACCACTGCCCGATCTGCGGCAGCCTTGCGGTGCGCGAGCCAGGGCAGGTAGCATGCCGCTGCACCGGGGGGCTCATCTGCGCCGCGCAAGCGGTCGAGCGGCTGCGTCATTTCGTGTCTCGCGATTGCTTCGATGTCGAGGGGCTCGGTGAGAAGCACATCACCGCCTTTTGGCAGGACGGGCTTATCCGTCAGCCGGGCGACATCTTCCGGCTCGACCCCGAAGTGATCGCCGGGCGCGAGGGTTGGGGCGAGCTCAGCGCTCGCAACCTTATGGCGGCGATCGACGAGCGCCGGCGGATTTCGCTCGATCGCTTCATCAACGCGCTCGGCATCCCGCAGGTAGGCCAGGCAACGGCACGGCTGCTGGCGCGCCATTACCGGTCGCTCGCCGCATGGCGTCGCGAGATGGAAGCGGCGAACAACCCAGAGAGCGAAGCGCTCGCGCAGCTTCTCGACATAGGCGGGATTGGCGAAAGCATGGCCGCCGACATCGTCGGTTTTTTTGCCGAGCCGCATAACCGGGCGGTGCTCGACGACCTCGCACGCGAGGTAACTGTCCTCGACTACGAAGGGCCGGCACAGCGCACTGCCTCGCCGCTCGCCGGCAAGACCATTGTATTTACCGGAACATTGGAAGCGATGAGCCGGTCGGAGGCAAAGGCGCGTGCCGAGGCGCTCGGCGCCAATGTGACCGGCTCGGTCTCGGCAAAGACCGATTACGTCGTGGCCGGCGCCGACCCAGGCTCGAAAGCAACAAAGGCGGCCGCGCTCGGCGTCACGTTGCTCGACGAGACTGCCTGGCTCGCGCTCGCCGGCGACGCCGCGGGATAACCGCGGCCGGTGTTCCACCCCTCCGACGAAGAGCGCCTGGAACCGGTTCTCGGCCCGGCCCAGGCATCGGTCGAGAGTGAGCGAGAGCCGATGCTTTCTTTCGTCGCACCGGCGGAAGCCGGTGTCGACGGGTCGATGCGCCTCGGCTTTCGCCGGGACGACGAGCGCAGTCTGCCCGTTAACGAGCAACGGCGGTGGAGCACGCTCCGGGGGCCGGTCGGCTCGCTGATATTGCACCTGCTGCCTCTGCTGCTGTTGATCAATTGGCCGATGTCGCCACCCGCCGAGGTCGAGCCGATCCCGGTGCAGCTGGTGATCGAGCCGCCGCCCAAGGCGACACCACCGCCGCAACCGCAGCCCAAGCCTCCCGCTCCTCCGCCGCGCGGCCGCTTGGCGTCGGAGGATCTCGGCGACCCCGAGGCCAAGGAAATCGACAAACCAAAAGGGGACGCACCGCAGACCGAAAAATCGGCGAAAAGCGAAACATCACCGGCCGAGACAAAACCGCCCGAGAAGCCGCAACAAATGGCGGCGATGACGGCCCCGCCGCTCCCGCCGGCGAAAACCGACGCGCCGAAGCCCGAGCCAGTTCCCAAACCAGTGCCAAAGCCGACGCCGGCCGCCCATCAGGTCCCGCACCGGGTCGAAGAGCCGGGAAATTTGGCTCCTCGGCACGCCCGTTTTCCCGGACCCGCGGCGACCCGTGACGAATACCTCGCTTACATGCATTCGCTGATCCGCCAGCATTACAATTTACTGTCTTCCGCCGAACTCGGGAGCCGCCGCGGCATGGTGGTCGTCGAGTTTGTCGTGCTGGACGACGGCAAGATCGCGCTGCTCAAAATCCGGCGTAGCTCCGGCTATCCCGACATTGACAACCGGGTCGCCGAAATGGTCGCCGCTGTCGGGCATTTCCCGCCCCTGCCTCAGTGGTTCCAGGGCCTCGCGATGCCTTTCGAGTTCGGCTTCCCGTTCCCCGACGCGTTGCACGAGTGAGCCGAGCGGAATGCCGCTCCGGCGGGGCACCACCGACGCTCGCGGCAAGAATCGCGCGCCGGTGGACACCTCGTGCAGGCAGAAGACCGGGTCTTTTGGGCTTTCTGGGTCCGGGACTGATTACCGGCGCCTCCGACGACGATCCAAGCGGCATCGCCACCTATTCGCAAGTTGGTGCCCAATTCGGTTACGCCATGACCTGGCTCATGCTGTTCACCTGGCCGCTGATGGCGGCGATCCAGGAGATCAGCGCCCGGATCGGACGGGTCACCGGCGATGGCATCGCCGGCAACATCCGCGAGCACTATCCGAGATGGCTGTTGCTCGTCATCGTCGCTCTCCTGGTGGTCGCCAATGTCATCAACCTGGGAGCCGATCTCGGCGCAATGGCGGCGGCGCTGCAACTGATAGTGGGCGGCCCGACGCATCTCTACGTTATCGGCTTCGCTGTGCTCTGCGCGTTGCTCGAGGTCTTCTTGCGCTACGAAAACTATGTCCGGGTCCTGAAATGGACAGCGGTCTCACTGCTCGCCTATGTCGCGACTGCGTTTGCGGTCAACGTGCCCTGGCGACAGGTCATTAGCCACATTGTTGTCCCGTCGGTTGCCTGGGACCGAGATTACCTCGTCGCGGTTGTTGCCGTTCTCGGCACGACAATCACCCCCTATTGCTTTTTCTGGCAGTCCTCCGAAGAGGCCGAGGATGAGCGCATCGATCCCGCCGCCCATCGGCTGATCGATGCCCCAAGCGAGGCGCCGGCCGAGATCGACCGCATCCGGCTCGATACCTATCTGGGGATGGGATTTTCCAACCTGATCAGCCTCTTTATCATTATCACCACAGCGGCGACGTTGAACGCGCACGGAGTGACCGACATCCAGACCTCGGCCCAGGCCGCCGAGGCGCTGCGTCCGATCGCCGGGGTGT
>JAFASL010000399.1 GCA_019244535.1 Alphaproteobacteria bacterium | reverse complement strand
TGGCCGGTGCCGGAGCATTTTGTGCAGAACGGCATTGGCAATTACGGCTATGCCGGAACCGTTGATCTGCTGGTTCCGATTTCCGTCCCGAAGGAACTCGAGACGGGCAAGCCTGCCGCCCTCGATGCCGAAGCGTCCTGGCTTGCTTGCGCCGATATCTGCATCCCCGGGGCCAACAGACTAAGCCTGACCCTGCCAGTCACGGCGCAGCCTCCGACGCCGGATCCAGCCGTCGCGAAACTTTTCGCAGCCGCCAGGGCGCATCTTCCCGTGCCGGCGTCATTCGAGACTCGTTTCGCCGCCGATGCGCACGGCTTCGGCCTCCTGGTTCCGGCAAGCGCGATCGGCGAATTGCGTAACCCGACGGGGATGTTTTTCCCGATCAAGGAGTCGTTGATCGACGCGGCTGGTCAGCCACGCGTCGAGCGAGACGGCGACGGCCTGGTGATCCTGTCGCCAAAAGCCTCGGATGCGACAGTCGCTCCCGCGACGCTCGACGGGGTGCTGGTCTTGCGGGGGGAGGGCGGCGCCGAGCGCGCTTTCGAAATCAGCGCCAACCCTGTCCCGGCGATGCCGGCGGAAAGCGGCATCGCGTGGTGGCAGGCGCTGCTGCTGGCCTTTCTCGGCGGCGTCGTGCTCAACGCGATGCCTTGCGTGTTTCCGATCCTGTCGTTGAAACTGCTGAGCGTTGCTCAGCAGGCCCATGGAGGCCGCTCCGAGAGAATTTCGCACGGCCTCGCCTACACTGCAGGGGTGCTGGCGAGCTTTGCCGCCCTCGGCATTGCCCTGCTTGTTTTGCGCGCCGGCGGCCAGGCAATCGGCTGGGGGTTTCAGTTGCAATCACCGGTGTTTGTCGCGGTGCTGGCATACCTGCTGTTCGCGATGGGGTTGAGCCTCTCCGGTGTGGCAGGGTTTGGCGTCGCGCTCACCGGTGTTGGCGGGCGGCTTGCCGCACGCTCGGGGCTCGCCGGCACGTTTTTCACCGGCGTGCTGGCGACGATCGTGGCGACCCCTTGCACCGCCCCGTTCATGGGGGCCGCCCTCGGCTTTGCGCTGATCGCCCCGGCGGCGCTGGCGCTCGGCGTCTTTCTCGCGCTCGGCCTCGGCCTCGCGGCGCCCTATCTGCTTGCGTCGCTGACCCGTCGATGGCGGCGCCTGCTGCCAAAGCCCGGGCGGTGGATGGATTTTGTCAAGCAGCTGCTCGCCTTCCCGCTCTACGCCACGGTCGCCTGGCTCCTCTGGGTGTTGATCCAAGAGGTCGGACCCGATGACGCATTTGGCGCGCTGTTGGGGCTGGTGCTGATCGCGTTCGCCGCATGGATTTATGGGCAAACGCGGCTCGCCTCGCCTGTCGGACGGGTGCTCGGTACCGGAATGGCGATCACGGGGAGCGCTGCTGCAATCCTGCTCGCCGCATCTTTGGCGGGATCCCCGCCGGCCAAATCCGCCGCGCTCCACAGCGGCCTGCCTTATGAGCCCTTTACAGCGCAGCGGCTCGCGGCGCTGGAAACCGCCGGGAAGCCGGTTTTCGTGAACCTGACGGCAGCCTGGTGCGTCACCTGTCTGATAAACGAGCGCGTCGCACTCGATACCGACGAGGTACGACGGGCTTTCGCCGAGCGCGGCGTCGTTCCTCTCAAGGGTGACTGGACGAGCCGGAACCCAGAGATTACGCGATTCCTGCAGAGATTCGGCCGCAGCGGCGTGCCGCTTTATCTCTACTATACCGGGAAAGGCGGCGAGCCGCTGATGTTGCCGCAAATATTGACCGCAGCGAGCGTGCTCGACGCGGTCGGCAAAAGCTGATCACACAACCGATGGAGGGGCACATGCGTACCCTTGGCAGGTTTCTGGCAGCTGCCGCATTTGCGGCGGTCGCCGGCTTCGCGGTCGACCGCGCGACGGCCGTGCCTTCGGCGACCATCGCAAAGCCGGGCGAGCGGGCGCCGTCCTTCAGTGCCCCGGATATAGCCGGCAAGACCATCCGCCTCGGTGATTACGCCGGCAAGATCGTTGTGCTCGAATGGACCAACGACGGCTGTCCGTTTGTCGGCAAGCATTACGACAGCGGCAATATGCAGGCGCTGCAGCAGAAATATACGACGACGGGCGTCGTTTGGTTGACGGTTGCTTCCTCCGCTCCCGGCGAGCAAGGTTATGTCACACCTGCCGAGGCCAAATCCGACCTCGCACGCTGGCACGCCGCACCGACCGATTTCCTGCTCGACCCGGAGGGAATGGTCGGCCGCCTCTATGACGCGCGCGCAACGCCGCACATGGTCGTGATCGACCGCTCCGGTCGGGTGGCCTATATGGGCGCCATCGACGACAAGCCGTCGACCCGCCTCGCCGATGTCAGAACCGCACACAACTACGTCGCCGCCGCTCTCGACGCGATCGCGGCAGGCCAACCGGTCGCCGTCACCTCGACCCGCGCCTACGGCTGTTCGATCAAGTACAAAGACGAATAACCCACTCTACCCGACACCAGAGGAAAAGCCCCTCTTCGCCCTTCAGGGGGGAGAGGTAGGGGCCCGCACAGCGGGACGGTGAGGCGGGCGGCGCCGCTGACTGGAAGCTCGGCGCCCTCACCCTTCCCTCTCCCCCGGCCATCGGGTGGAGAGGGTTAAAAAAGCTCGCGATGGCGGTGTTTAATATTGCCCGCGCGGCTCGAGGCCAAAGGCGTGCTGGCCGTACATAGTGCCGACGGCGTCCCAGTTGAGGCTGACGTGGCGGGCGACGGCGTTGACGTCGCGCCAGGCGCGCTGCACGGGATTGCTGAGCATCAGGCCGTCCCCGCCGGTTGAGGCATTGAGCGCCTCCACCGCCTGGACCGCGAGCTTCGTCGCATAGGCCTGGTTGCGGCGGCAGCGGATGCGGTCAGTGACGGTGATTTCCTCGCCCGCCCGTAATTTTCCCGTCGCCTTCTGCAAGTCGGTTACGAGGATCATCTCGGCCGTCTCGACTGCAGCAGAGGCTTCCGCGACCCGCAGTTGGACGGTGGCGTATTCCGCCATGGCGGATCCGCCGCCGGCCAAGGCGCCGCGGGTTTTGCGACCGGCCGTCATTGCCAGATAGGCTTCGAGAGCACCCTTGGCGGCGCCGACCGCGGTCGAAGCCAGCATTGTTGCGCCGAGCACCAACAACGGCAGCCGGTATAGCGGGTTCTTTTGATATCGGGAGCCGGGCGTGCGACCGGAGCGGGTATCGGCGAAGAGCAGCGTACGATGCTGCGGCACAAACGCTTCGTGCACGACGACATTTTTGCTGCCGGTGCCCGCGAGACCGCAGACAAACCAATTGTCCTCGATTTCGACATCACCGATCGGCAGCAGAAAAAACGCGCCGTCATGCGGCGGCGCGGTGCCCGGCTTTGTGATCAGGGCGCCAAGCCTGATCCAGCTCGAATGATCGCAGCCGCTCGCGAACGCCCATTTGCCGCTGAGTACGTAGCCGCCATCCGTCGGCACCGCAATGCCGGTCGGCGCGAAGCAAGCGCAGCTGAACGGATCGGCGCCGCCGCTCCACAACTCGCGTTGCGCTTCGATCGGAAAATGGGCGAACGAGATCCCGTTGGAGAGGGCGCCGTTGAGCGTCCAGCCAGTCGATGCGCAGGCCCCCGACACCGCCAGCGCGATCTCGAACGCGACCACCGCATCGTGTTCAAAGCCGCCAAACTCCTTCGGCCTGCAGGTCCGCAGCAGCTCCGCGTCGCGGATCCTGCCGATGATCTCGGATGAGATCGTGCGGTTTCGCTCCGTTTCTTCGGCCAATTCGCGGATCTCGGGGATCATCGCCTTGGCGCGGTCGATCAGCTCGTCCGGAGTCGGTGGAGGAGCAGTAGGAACCGCGGCACTCGTCATAGGTGCTTCTCTTGGTGATTTCGCCAGGCGCGCTCAGGATGCGCTGCCCACGAAATCGCGACAACGGCAACAACTGGCTCCATTCAGAGGTAACGGTTTGTGTCAAAAATCGCCGGCTAATTGTTATCTGGCTCGCCTTCCGTCGGCAAGGTGCCCCGCCTGTGCGGGTACCGCTGCTCGACATACCGGGCCATCCGCTCGAACCGTTCGGCTAGCACGAACAATTCAATGCGCACTTCCGGAAAGCGCGTTTCCCGCGCAAAAGCCAGCAGCCGCGCGGCGGTTTGGCGATAATAATCGGCGGTCGGCGCTGGCTTATCCGGCATGCCGTCACTGAGAACCGTTCCCCCCGCGCGGTGCAACACTCGTGCCCCTCAGCCGTTCCAAGGGAGCAGGCGCGAGACAGGTGATCACAGCTCTTTGTAACCGGTAATTAAACAATGTATAATGAAAAGAAAACCACACAGACAGCTACAAATAAAAATATCTAGCGACAGAATTGACGGTGCGCAATCAGTGTTATCTTCTACTATGATAAACGAAGTGGAATTTCTGCGCGAAAAAGCCGCAGCCTTGCGAGCTCTGGCTCATGGCGTCCCGACGATCGCCGACGCACTTTGCCGCTTGGCTGATGAACTGGAGCTAAAGGCTGCCGCCCTCGAACACCGGCAAGACCGCCCACCCGCCGGCGAAGCTTGACCCGCCTTTGATACCATCAAACCGAGACGGCGGCAGGTTGACAGCGGCTGAGGAATGACCCGAAGCTGGCCCATCCGGTGAAGGAGACGCGTGATGGGCCTCGACCTGTTGATCAAGAACGGCACGGTGGTTGATGGGTCGGGAATGCCCCGCTACCGGGCTGACGTCGGGATCAGCGGTGGCCGGATCGTCGAAATCGGCCGCATCCGCGCGCCGGCAGGCCGGACCATCGATGCTGACGGGCTGATCGTCGCGCCGGGGTTTATCGACGGCCACACGCATATGGATGCTCAGATCGCCTGGGACGCGCTGGGCAGCTGCTCATGCTGGCATGGCGTTACCAGCGTCGTGATGGGGAATTGCGGCTTCGGGTTGGCGCCCTGCAAGGCCGATGACCGGGAATGGTTTGCGCGTTGCCTGACGGCGGTCGAGGACATTCCGACCGAGGCGATGATGGCCGGGATCGACTGGAGCTGGGAGACCTTTCCCGAGTACCTGGCGGCTGTCGAGCGCCTTCCCAAGGCGATCAACTACGGCATGTATATCGGACATTCGGCGCTGCGCATGTATGTGATGGGCCGGCGCGGGCTCGAAGAGCGCGCCAACGAGGACGATCTTCGGCGCATGGCGCAGGCGGTTGAAGGAGCGGTGCGCGCCGGCGCGATGGGATTTTCGAGCTCGCGCGCCACGACCCACATCACCCCGGACGGCTCTCCGGTCGCCAGCCGGATCGCCGACTGGGAGGAGATCGACCGGCTGGTGGGTGCCATGGCGGCGCTCGACGCGGGCATCTTTCAGGTCGGCCCCGACATCTCGGGCGGCGAGGCGCAGCGGGTATTCCTCGACCGGCTGCGCCGGGTCGCGTTGGACAGCGGGCGCCCTATCATGTTTGGCGTGCTCTCGACCCGCCAGGGCGTCGATCCAAATGCCTGGGATTACCAGACCCGCTACCTCGACGAGACCGCCGCGGCCGGCGGCCGAATGTTTGGTCAGGCGACAACGCGCTCTATCAACGCCGTGTTCTCCTTGAAATCCTATCTGCCCTTCGACGGCTTGCCCGGCTGGCAGGCCTTGCGCGGGCTTCCCCTCGCAGAACAGAAGGCCCGGCTCTCCGACCCGGAAGTGCGTCGCCGCTTGGTCGCCGAGGAGACCCAGATGAAGCCGCGCGACAGTGTGCTTCAGGGGGGCGGCGCGGCGACGACCGACCCTCGCCAGCCCGATTATAACAACCTCTACCCGATGCTCGGCGTCGATTGGGACGATCCTTCGGTTGCCGCTTTGGCAAAGCAGAGCGGCAAGCACCCGGTCGAGACAATCATCGATCTGTGCCTTGAAGACGACAACCGGGTCTTTGTCCAGCCAATCGTCAACGAGTCGCCTGCCGACGTTCTGGGCATTCTCAAGCACCCGCGGACCTTGGCGACCTTTTCCGATTCCGGGGCGCATGTCTGCCAGGAAATGGGGTCGTCATTGCAGACCCATCTGTTGAGCTACTGGGTGCGCAACAAGCAGCAATTTACGCTGGAAGAAGCCGTTCGCATGCTGACATTCGACAATGCGTCAGCCTGGGAATTGCCGGATCGCGGTTTGCTGCGCACCGGCTACGCCGCGGATCTCGTCGTCTTTGACGAGGAGCGCATCAAACCGCGCCTGCCGACCATCGAGCAGGACCTGCCGGGCGGCGCGCGGCGGCTCGTGCAGAAGGCCGATGGCATCGCGGCCACGATCGTCAACGGCGCTGTCGCCATAGAGAACGGGCACGCTACTGGTAATTTTTCCGGGCAAGTCCTCAAAGGGCGGCTGGCAGCCTCGTAGGACGCTCGGAGAATGCCGCAGCTTAGCTATGTCCACGGCGCGAGCGATACGCCCTTTATCGGGGACACGATCGGCGTCTATTTCGATCGAGTTGCCGAGCGTTTCGCCGGACGCGACGCGCTGATCGTCAGGCATCAGCAAATCCGCTGGACTTATGGGGAGCTGAAGGAGCGGGTGGACGCCTTCGCCGCAGGGCTTTTGGCGCTCGGGTTGAAGCGCGGCGATCGCATCGGTATATGGTCGCCAAACAATGCCGAATGGGTAACCACGCAGTTTGCAACCGCAAAGGTCGGTCTGATTCTCGTCAACATCAATCCGGCCTATCGTGTCTCCGAGTTGGAATACGCACTCAACAAGGCCGGCTGCGTCGCCCTCATCACGGCGGCGCAGTTCAAGACCAGCGATTACTTAGGAATGCTGCGTGAATTGGCGCCCGAGCTCGCAACAGCATCATCGGGTCATTTGTGCGCGTCACGGCTGCCGGATCTGCGATTGGTGATCACGATTGCCGGCGAGAGCACTCGCGGCGCGGTGCGCTTCGACGATGTCGCCAGCCTCGCACGCGATGCTGACCGTCACCGGATCGCAGCGCTCGCCGGAGAATTACAATTCGACGACCCGATAAACATCCAATTCACCAGCGGCACCACCGGCTTCCCAAAGGGCGCGACGCTCAGCCACCACAATATCCTGAACAACGGGTTGTTCATCGCCGGGGCGATGAAGCTGACCGAGCGGGATCGCGTGTGCATCCCGGTGCCGCTCTATCACTGCTTCGGCATGGTGATCGGCAATCTCGGTTGCCTGACGCACGGTTCGGCAATGGTCTATCCGAGCGAAGGCTTCGATCCGCTGCCCACACTCGAAACGATTGCCGCCGAGCGCTGCACGGCCGTCTATGGGGTGCCGACCATGTTCATCGCCCAGATGGACCATCCCGATTTCGCGAAGTTCGACCTGACCTCGTTGCGTACCGGAATGATGGCCGGTAGCCCCTGCCCGATCGAAGTTATGAAACGCGCCTTTTCGCTGATGCACCTCTCCGAGGTCGTCATCGGTTACGGCATGACCGAAACGAGCCCGGCGAGTTTTGCGTCGGCGACCGACGACCCGATCGAGCGGCGGGTGTCGACAGTCGGGCGGATCCTGCCGCATGTCGAGGCGAAAGTTGTTGACGCCGAGGGCCGCATCGTGCCGCGCGGCACTGCCGGCGAACTGCTGACGCGCGGCTATCTGGTCATGCTCGGCTATTGGGAAGACGAGGAAAAGACGCGCGAGGCGATCGACGAGGCCGGCTGGATGCATACCGGCGACCTCGCGACGATCGACGACGAGGGCTACTGCAACATCGTCGGGCGGATCAAGGACATGGTGATCCGCGGCGGCGAGAACGTCTATCCGCGCGAGATCGAGGAATTCCTCTACCGCCATCCGAAGATCCAGGACGTGCAGGTCATCGGCGTGCCGGATCCGCGCTACGGCGAAGAGCTCTGCGCCTGGGTGCGCCTGCGCGACGGCGAGAGCGCCACCGTCGTGGAAATCCGGACCTTCTGTCAGGGCCAGATCGCGCATTACAAGGTGCCGCGTTACATCAAATTCGTCGATAGCTTCCCGATGACGGTAACCGGGAAGATCCAGAAATTTTTGATGCGCCAACAGATGATAGAGGAGCTCGGTCTCATTCTACAGAAGACCGCGTGACATTCGGGATTGGTTCGGTCGCGTGTCATTGCCTTTGCCCAAAGCAGCCGCTAAGCCGCTCCAGCCCAGTTTCTGGATCCCGGTGATCTGCGGAGCAGTGATCCTTACAATCGGGATCGGTGCCCGCCAAAGCTTCGGAATATTCCAGAAGCCGATCGCAGCCGATCTTCGCGTCGGCCGTGAGCTATGGTCGCTCGCCAATGCGATCGCCATGCTGCTGATGGGCGCGCTCTCGCCGTTTGTCGGCAATCTCGCGGATCGGTTCGGCACGGCGCGGACTGTCGCCGCCGGGGGGGTGCTTTACGTGATTGGCATGTTCATGATCGCGCTGGCGACTGAAGGGGTGATGCTCACGCTCGGCAATGTGTTGTGCGGCATCGGCATGTCGGCTGCGGGATTTGGGCCGATTCTGGGCGCGATAAGCCGGCAGACGCCACCCGAGAGCCGCTCGGTCGCGCTCGGCGTCGCTACTGCCGGCGGATCGTTTGGTCAATTCGCCATCGTACCCTTCGCGTCGCTGCTGCTCTATCGACTCGATAATTGGCACTCGACGATGTTCATCCTCGGCATGGTGTCGATGGTAATGGTGCCGCTTGCAATCGGGCTGCGGGAACAGCGCTCTCTGCCACCGAGACCCGGGACGGCCATCCGCCAAGGCACGAGAGATGCACTGCGGGAAGCTTTGCAGACGCGGGGCTTTTGGCTGCTCACCATCGGGTTTTTCGTCTGCGGCTTCCACGTAACGTTCATCGGGCTCCATCTCCCCGCATATATTTCCGACGAGGCAATCGGCATGTCGTTCTTTGGCAAGCCGGTTTCGGCGCTCGAACTGGGCGGATGGGCTATTGGCCTTGTCGGGTTGTTCAATATCGTCGGCTCGTTGATCTGGGGTTGGCTGGGAGGCCGGCATCCAAAGAAGGACATGCTGGCGCTGCTCTACGCGTTGCGCTCGCTCGCCTTCGTCGCGTTTCTTGTTTTGCCGCTGTCATGGGTCTCGGTGCTGCTGTTTTCCGCATCGCTCGGCTTTCTGTGGCTCGGCACCATTCCGCTCACCAGCGGGCTCGTCGGCTACCTTTTCGGTCCGACGCATCTGTCGATGCTGTGGGGCATCGTGTTTTTCAGCCACCAGGCCGGCAGCTTTCTCGGCGGCTGGGGCGCCGGCCGGCTTTACGACCTGAAGGGCAACTACGACATCATGTGGTGGCTTTCGATCGGGCTCGGTTTGTTTGCGGCCGTGATTCACTGGTGCATTCGCGAGCGACCGGTGTTGCGGCTTGCGATGACCGCTGCATCAGCATGATCACACTGGATGCAAGCGCGCGCGTTCGGAAAGCTCGCATTGCTCGGCTGGTTTGGAACGTGCATGACGAGAAGATAGGTCCTGGCGCCGAACACGCCGCCGGCACGCCCTATCGGCTGCTGTGGTCCATCGGGGTCGGTGCCTTCGTGCTCTGCGCAGCGGCATTCGCGCTTTGGGGCATTTACGGCGCCAATACTCTGTTCGATCTGATCGCCGCGCTTTGTCTTTGATTAGCGGCGGATCAGGCCGATGCCGTCTATTGCGAGTCATAACGACGAGATTGCTTCGCCGCTGCGCTCCTTGCAATGACAAAAACTTACAGCGTCGTTGCGACCGAAGCGAAGCAATCTCTCTCAGTGGCACCCTGTATCATGCATTTCGCGATCGCAGCCTTCAGGTTGGGCGGCGGCTGACCGATCCTCTCGGCGCGCGCCTCCAGAAGGCGGCCAGGATCAGCACTCCAAGCACCATCAGCACGGCAAAGGCCCAACACAACAGGAGGGTCACGATGATCGGGTCCCACAGAAACGGGTGGATGTAGCGCTGCACCACAGCCTGCACAAGATTAAGGCTCGACCGGTTGAGATCGAACCATAACTGGCCGAGCGCAATCGGCGCCCAACGCTTCGTGTCGATCCAGACGAACGCATCGCGAACCAGCACTGCTAGGCCCGCGAGAAAAATGATCCAGCCGATCAGACGCCCGATCATGGGAATCCTCCGCTGGGGGTCAGTGTATCAGTGCCGCATGCTTTCTTGGCCTCGGCGCAGATCCATCGGGCCTTTCACGGCGGAAAGGAAAGGAAGCATTTATCCGAGGCCAGGATGTAGGTCTCCATGTAATCCTGGATCACCGGACGGCGGTCGAGAGCCTCCATCGCGCCGATGAGCGCCATCCAGTTCAGCATCTCATGCTGGCCGGCGTACTCCATTTCGGCCAGCGAGCGCTTTCGCCAAGTTCCGTAATCGGCCCGGGAGACCGCGTCGAACAACAGGCGGTCGCCCTCGTGGTCGGGCCAAAGATATCCGTTCTTCGGCGACAGGAAAGCGTGCGACCAGCTGGACGAGGCGATCAACGCTGCCCGGTATGGCGAGGCGGCAAGCACCTCCGCTATCGCGGCACCGACCTCCATGCAGCGCCACGGCGCCGGCGCCGGCGGATCCTCGGACTCATCGACCGGCCGCGGCGGCTGGAAGAGATGCGCAAGGCCGCCCTTGGCATGAAGCAAAGTGCGGCCATAGCAATTGATCGCGAACGGAATGGTCGGGTACGGGAACCCCTTGCGATCCCAGTCTAGGTAAAGAAATGTGTTGGTGAAGGCGTGCGCCATCGGGTCGTGTAGCGGCTTGTAGGCATAGGCCATGTCGATGCCACGCTCGATTAAGCCGGTCGCAAGGTGTTTGGCCGCCTCGCGATGGCCGTGCAGGTGTAGCGCCCAGTCGCCCGGTTCGCCCCAGCGGTTGGGTTTGCCGCCATTTCCATTGTGCCAGGGCTTGAGCTCGAAATCGGCGTCGTAGCCGAGCAGACAAAAGGCCGGAACGATGTCTTCCCGGAAATTCTCGTACTGGTCGTCGCCCCAGATCACGACGAGATCCGGATTAAAGTCGTCCAATATCTTGCGGATCGCGCGGAAGTCGTTGCCAAAGCGCTCGCCACAGCGGTTTGCCGCCGACAGGCCGTCGTCGTTGCCGAGTTCGGCAATCAGCTCGTCCGGCCAGTTGGACCGGTCTTTGTACCTCGCCTCGACATTCGGCGCGGTCAATGTCCGCTTGAAGACGCTGGTCAGCCCCTCATTAGGCAGACAGAGGGTCGGCCAATGGGTTACGCCCAGACCCAGTATTTCCGCCATCTCGGTGCTCCTTCCTGTCGTGAACCGAGGATGCACCCGGAGCCGAAGCGATACAAAGAAAAAGATGTCACGGTCGGGCAGGGCCGTTCACCGACGGGCGGGGATAGACTTCATCAACGACATCGTCGATCAAGTATGGCACGAGGCCCGGGACATGGACGATTTCGGCTTCGAGCAGCGCGGCGTCGATCGTGTAAACGACAGCGCCAAGCCGATTTTCGCCGGGCATCGGCGGGGCGTTCATTCCGGGTCCTACGAGAAACGCGGAAGCGGGAGCCCACAGGTAAAGGCAACCGTCGTGCCGGAACTCGTGCGCCCTGTGCAGATGACCGCTGGCGATCAAGGCAACCGAGTGCCGGCGCGCCAGCTCGAGCAGCCGGGCGCGAGATTGCGGCTTCACTGACCAATATCCGGTGTCCGGTTCGTCGGGGCTGTCGATAAACAAAGGGCGGTGCAAAAACCAAGCAGTCCGCCGGCCATCGGCGCCATCCATTACCGCGTCGAGCCAGGCTGCTTGCACCTCCTCTTCGGCCTCGCCGCTGCCAAGCAGCATCGCGTTGAGGCCGATCAGGCGGACCCCCTCGGTATCCTCGAACCACCGGTCCGGGCCGAAATGCGCCCGCCAGCGTCCCAGCCGCTCGGTGGTTACGGGCTGGCGAGGATGTCCGGGATCGCCGACATCGTGGTTGCCGGGAACCGCGCGAAACCGCACGCCGAGCGAGCGCATCAGCGCGGCGGCGTGCCGCAGATCTTCTTCGATATCAGCGCCGTCGATGGTCACGTCCCCGGTATGGATGACGAGATCCGGGGCCTGGTCAGCGATCCACGCGGCGAGCGGCGGCCAATTGCCGGCGAACTGGCGTTTGCCGGGGCTGAGATGGGTGTCGGAGATCTGGATAATCCGCATTACGTCTCGCATAAGAATGCGGAGAGGTCCGGCATCGCCCCAAAGACCTGGGAGCAGCCCGCGG
This sequence comes from Alphaproteobacteria bacterium, assembly GCA_019244535.1. Lineage (GTDB taxonomy): Bacteria > Pseudomonadota > Alphaproteobacteria > ATCC43930 > CGMCC-115725 > AP-15. Next base: position 68 of record JAFASL010000399.1, on the reverse strand, counting down.
CGATCAGGCGCTCGGCATGATCGGCGGGGCAGTGGCCGCCGCCGCAAAACCCGACGACCGGCATGCCG
>JAFASL010000307.1 GCA_019244535.1 Alphaproteobacteria bacterium | reverse complement strand
CGTCGCGCCGAGCCCGCGCAATGACGAGGTCCGCACCGGAGTTTCAGCAATCAGGTGGTGGACAATGCGCTTTGCCGGAAAATCGTAGAGCGGCTCGCCGTTGCGGGTACCGGCCCCGGGCGGGTACGACGACTCCGAGGTGGGCGGCGGGGGAGGGGGGTCCGGCAGGGCTTCGGCGGCGAGCAGGTTGCCGCCCCCGCCCGGACGGCTGCTATGCCGCCCGCTCCAGATCTCGGTGGTCCAATCCTCGGGGCGCCCCGCATTGTCGAGCGCGGCATGCGCCGTCACCAGCATCGCGGGGCTAACCGGCTCGAAGCCGAATTCCACCTCGCGGCGCCAGCGCACCTTGACCGGCTTGCCGGGCCGCAGGAACGCGATGACGGCGGCATCGGCTGCTGCGTCGTCGGCGCCGTTGTGGCCATAGCAGCCCGGCCCCTGCGCGTGCTTGACCGAGATCGCTGCCGGATCGAGCTTCAAGGTCCGCGCCAAGGCATCGCGCAATTGGTAAACGCCCTGCGAATGCGTCCACACCGTCAGCAGCCCGTCGCGATAAAGAGCGAGCCCGCAGGACGGCGCGACCGAGGCATGGGCGATGTGCATCCGCGTGTAGCTCGCATCGTAGCGGCTCGCCGCTGCCGGAGCGGGAGGGGGAAGGGGTCCTATTGTCCGGTCGATCGAGGGCTGCTGCAACAGCCAGCGCGCTTCTTCCTGGTACGGGTTGATCGCGTCGACCCCATCCCAGGCGACGTGATTTGGAGCAGCGGCGGCGACGGCTTCGACGATGGTCTCGTCGCTGCCGATGACCGCGAGAAAATTGCCGTGGCGCACGGTCTCGATCGGTCCTTTCGCGGCGCGGCGGAGCGCCGCTTCATCGACAGACGCGATCGTGGCGCCGCGGCGAGGCTGGCGTACGACGCGGGCGTGCAGCATGCCGTCAAGGATCATGTCGTGAATAAACGGTCCGCCAAACACCTTTGCGGCGAGATCGACGCGCGGGAGGTTTTGACCGACGAGTCGATAATCCCTCACCTTCTTGGGCACGGCATGGCCAGTGGGATTTCGTCGGAGATCTACCGCGCCGGCGAGCGACCAGTAATCCTGGCCCGTGGCCTCGCCGCGACAGGCTATGGCCCCGTCATGCACCGACAGATCCGCGCGGGAATAGCCGAAAGTCGCCGCGGCGTGGTCGAGAAACAATCCGCGCACTTCGGCGCATGCCGTGCGCAACGCGACGCCACCAAATTGGATCGACTGGCTGCCGGCGGTGTAGCCTTCATTGGGGGTGAGATCGGTGTCGCCAGTCTGCAGCAGGATGCGCTGCGGCCCGACGTCGAGTTCTTCCGCGGCGATCTGCAGCATCGCAGTCAGCACTCCTTGGCCGATCTCTACTCTGCCGGTCGAGACCGTAACGCGGCTGGGGGAGGGAAACCCCACCCACTGGTCGAGCCGCGGATTGGCGGCGAGCAGCGGCGGCAACCCCGGGGGCGTGCTCATTATGCAGCTTCTCCGCGCAGTAAGCGCGCGGCGCGTTCGACAGCCCGCATAATGCGGACGTGACTGCCGCAGCGGCAGATATTGTCGTCCAATGCCTCGGCGACCTCTTTCCGCGACGGCGACGGGTTGCGGTCGAGCAATGCCTTGGCCGAGATCAGAATGCCGGGAAGGCAATAGCCGCACTGGCCGGCCTGCTCGTCGATAAAGGCTCGCTGCAGCGGGTGCGGCTCGTTTGGCGTGCCCAACCCCTCGATCGTCACGATCTGCTTGCCGGCAACAACCGATAAGGGCTTGCCGCAGGATTTCTCCGGCTTGCCGTCGACCAGCACCATACAGCAGCCGCATTGCTCGAGACCGCAGCCAAACTTTGTCCCCCTCAGACCGAGATGGTTTCGCAGAACATCGAGCAATGGCGTGTCCGCGTCGGCCGCGATTTCGACCGGGTTGCCGTTAACGATCAGGTTTCCACGCTGCATTTATCTCTCGCGGGTTGTCTGGTTCAATATTTCGAAACACGCAGAATGTGCAATACCGTTTTCCCAGGTCGACCGCATTGGCGATCCGTTTCGGAAATGTTCGGACCGGCCTCCGGAAATTCACGATTGTTTAATACTGTGCGGGTGACTTGGAGACCCCCTCGGGACGTGGTAACGTCGAGTTCGTTTTTTCGGGCCACTATCCGAGAGAACTGACACCAAATGCCGGGGCGAGCGCGGTAGCTTCGACAACGGTATGGTTATTAGCAGGGTGATGCGCTGACTACTAGTCCAACCAATTCGGGATAGCGATGAGAGGACGGACCGATCGGCAATTGGGTGCGGACTTTTATGACAGAATGCATTCGGAGATCGCGCCGTCGGTGACGCGGACGCGATACGATGGGCTGTTCCGCAAAATAGTGGAGAACATCCGCGGTCGCGGTAGCCGCTCGGTCCTCGAGGTAGGATGTGGGAGCGGGTTCCTCGCGAAAATGATCCTGCAAGAATACGGATGCGCGTATCGCGGCTTCGATTTCAGCGCCGAGGCGGTCCGCAACGCCGGGTCTCGCACCGGTCGGCCAGACCTGTTTTTCGTTGGCGACGCGCTTGACAGCCGGTCTTATGCCGGCGACTACGACACAATCGTCTGTACAGAGGTATTGGAACACGTCGATCTCGACCTCGAAGTCATTCAACGCTGGCGTGACGGGTCATGGTGTATCTGCTCGGTTCCCAATTTCGACTACGCGGGACACGTCCGCTTTTTCAACAGGAACGAGGAGGTCATGGCTCGGTATCGCGGAGCCATCGATATCGAGGAGGTTGTCAAGATACCGCGGCCAATTGTCCCGGATCGCCGCATCAGCACTTATTTACGAAATCTGCGATGGAGTAGAAACAACCCAAGTGAGTTCTTGGGATTTCTCGGAATTCAGACATTTTCGCGGCTGGGAGGATGGTTTCTTTTCTTCGGAGCCAAGGGAAATGGGGGCAAATCGGGCTGGTAGGCGAAGGTCGCCAGAAGGTGCATTCAATCACGACGGCCGACTTACGTTCGCGGAGAAAAGGTTGGCTGAGGGCGTTCACCGATTGGTCCGGAAGTCAGATTTCGGTAACGCTTCCCGGTGTATCCGTAATTTTCCTTAGGCTGAGTTACACCGCCGCGCGAATGCTTATCGCGATGATTGCGAGGTCGATGTATATGCCAAGCCGGGTTATGTCATGGCGAGCGAAGCCCCCTCGGGGGGCCGCGCGCCTCGACCCGTCCGCTCTGCGAGAAGCATGACATCTCCCGTCGGCGACGCCACATCCCGGGATGATTCGAGCCAGGCTGGTCCGCTCGACATAGGCCGGGCCATGGCTAAAGGAACCGGGTGGACGGTCGGAACGCAACTGACCATCCAGGCCATCGGGATGCTGAGCACGATGATCCTGGCCCGGTTGCTGGTTCCCGCGGATTTCGGCTTGGTCGCGCTGGCGACCACTCTGTCGGGCGCGCTTCAGGCGGTAACGGAATTTAGCTTTGACCAGGCCTTGATCCAAAACCAGAGCGCGGGCCGCCGCGAGTACGATACTGCCTGGACCTTGTCCATTTGCCGCAATGCGATCCTCGCTGCGGCGCTCGTCGCGGGAGCTGGGCTGATCACGTCGTCTTTCGGTGATCAGAGACTCGAGCCCGTGGTGTATTGGCTGGCTCTCGGAACCTTTTTCAATGGATTTCAAAACATTGCAGTCGTCGATTTCCGAAAGAAGTTGGCGTTTCATCGCGATTTGGTGTTTCTGGTCATCGGCAAGATCGGCCCGACTGTCGTTATGGTGCCGCTCGCGTTTCTCTGGCGCGATTACTGGGCGTTAGTGGCGGGCATAGTCGCCGGCTCAGTCTTCCGGGTGGCGCTGAGCTTCGCGATGCAAAGTTATCGGCCGCGCATCACCTTCGCGGGGTGGCGAGAGCTGATCCATTTTTCCAAATGGCTGGTTCTGAGCAATTTATGTATCTTTGTTTGGGGACGAAGTAGCACGTTAATTCTGGGCAAACTCGCGGGAGCGGACTCGATCGGGGTTTTCAGCATTTCGGAAAACATCGCCGAGATCGCCTCGACCAACCTGCTGATGCCACTGCGGAGAGCAATCCTGCCAGGATATGCCAAGCTCTCAGGCGATATCGAACGACTTCACGACGTCTTCGTCGACATTTTCGCCGTTGTGTTTCTTGTGAGCGCACCCGTCACTTTGGGTATCGGCCTCGTCGCCAATCCCCTGGTCAGAATAATGCTCGGCCTGCAGTGGCTCGAAACCATCCCGCTGATCCAGGTGCTTTGCGTCGCGGAATTCTTACGGCTCATAACCGCTGCTGCGAGCCCGATCTACATCGCGACGGGCCGCCCGCAATACATGATGGTGTTGTATGGCGGCGGTGCAATCGCCACTGTTCCGTTACTGATCTACGGCGTCGCGCATGCGGGCACCTTAGGGGCAGCCTACGCCATGTTGGTCGTCGCCGTCCTATCTGCGGCTTTGGACTTCTTTTTGGTGAATCGATTGCTGCCTTTGTCGGCCTCAAGGCTGCTGGCCGGGTGCTGGCGACCAGTTGTTTCCCTCATGCTTATGGCAGCGGCGGTGGCGTGGCTTCAAGCGTCTTGGCCGGAAGCCCGATCTCTCGGAGATCTGACGCTGATGCTCGCCGCAACTGTAGCCTGGGGCGGCCTGGTTTATTCCGTGAGCGGGTTTCTGCTCTGGATGATAGCTGGCAAGCCGAGAGGGGCGGAGCGGCATCTATTTGAGGTGACTAAGATGGTGCTGAAGGGGATCTCGCAAACGCTATACCGAGCACGGGCGGCTCACGGGTAGACCCTGGGGCTCATTGCGATGTTGCCTGGCGGCAACGTGACTTGCCGATCCTTATCTCGGTCGGCTATGGCGCATTGGTTGCGGCAACGGCGCGGCTTACCCTAGCGAACCGGCTTGTCCGGCAACAGCGAGGAATTGCCGATGATTTGCGACGTGCACGCGCACTACACGCCGAAAAATTTCAGCGAGTTTATGGGCGACCGATTTGCATCGCCGGTACATCTGCCGGTCAAGCGCGGAATGGCGCGGCACTCGTTTTCGGATTCGCCGGAAGACATCGAGGGCCGCTTCCGGTTGATGGAGGAGGCGGGAGTAGGGAGGCAGGTCCTGTCGCCGAACCATCCGCCCTATCTCCTCGACGAGGCGGAATGCGTGACCGCGGTCAAGATGCTGAACGACGCTTACGCCGAATTCGCGAGCCGCTACCCTGACCGGATCAGTTCCTATGTCATGCTGCCGCTGCCGCATATCGACGCGGCGCTGAAGGAGATGGAGCGCGGCTTCGACCAGTTGGGCTGTGTCGGCGTCAACATGAACATCGTCTGCCTCGGCCGGTCGATCGCCGAAACCGAATTCGAGCCGATCTATGCCGAGATGGACCGGCGCGGCGCGGTGCTGTTCGTGCATCCGGCCGGGTCGGGGATCTGCTCGCCGTTTATCGTTGATTACAATTTCCGGGCGTCGGTCGGCACCTCGCTCGAGGACGCGACTTTCGTGTTGCATATGATCGCCAAGCAGATCCCCTACCGCTATCCGCGGATCAAGTTCATCGTCCCGCACCTCGGCGGGCCGATCCCGATGCTCCTCAACCGCCTCGACAAGCAAGGTCAGAACCAAAGCGGCCATCCCAACCTCGCCGAGGCGCCGAGCGTCACCGCGAAAAAATTCTACTATGACACGGTATGCTACGGCTCCAAGGCAGCCTTTATCTGCGCCCTCGAAGCCTTTGGCGCGGATCACTTGGTGACCGGCAGCGACTACCCGGTATTGCAGGATTACGAGGCGTACAAGGAAACCTTCGCCTATATAGAGCGGCTCGGATTGCCGAAAGCCGACACGGACAAGATCCTGCACCAAAACGCGCAAGCGCTGTTCGGCTTCCGCCATTAATGAAGCTCTTCTGTTTCGTCACTCCCGCGAGAGCGGGAATCTAGCCAGGCAATGCCGAGCCGGTCCCCTGGGCCCCCGCTTTCGCGGGGGCGACGAAGTTTTTTGCATATAGAGCGCTCACTGATGCACGATGGTGACGGCGGTGCCTTCGGCGGTCACCGATCCGGTT
>JAFASL010000252.1 GCA_019244535.1 Alphaproteobacteria bacterium | reverse complement strand
TGCCTTCTCAGCACAGAGAATGGGCCCCGAGTTGCTCCTCGGTTGCGGCGACCCCTGCGGCTCCGATTGTGCCCAGTCTGTCGCGCAAACATGGCCTTCGGTTGGCCGATAGCGGGAGTCAGGTTGCACGAGACTCGCCGCTGGAGGGAGATGGATTCGAACTTCCAGTACGCGAGCACCGAGCGATGGAACCGAGCCACGGATTTGCTGCTGCCTTCCGTGAAGCGGCGCTCCGCGGGGCACCCGCCTCCCATGGCGAGACCGCGTTCCGAGGCGCAGCGGGGTTCCGTGAGGCCCGCCGCTATGAGGTCCGCCCAGCTCGCGCGTTGGCGCTCGACCCGGGGTCAGCCGAGGCACAGGGTTTGTTCGCAGAAGTGGGCATCTCCTATTTCGCTTCGGCCAGCGGGACGGTGACGGTGCTGGCGGCGATCGTGCTCCTCTGCGGCATCGGTCTCGCCCTGTTCGGCATCGTCGCGCTTGGTGAATGGGCGATCCGCGGTGGTATGGTAGCGAGATGCCGGTTGGAGGCGTCATATGACTGCGCTTGCCACTGCCACACCGCTGGCGGTGCACCGGTCGCGCAAGCTGATCCCGGAGTTCCGGCTGCACCGTCCGCGGAGTGCCGCCGAGGCGGTAGCGATGAAGGCGGCAGCCGGCCCGGGCGCGGTGTACATGGCTGGCGGCATTGATGTCGTGAACCGAGTGAAATCAGGCCTTCAGGTCACCGATGTGATCCATCTGGGCGCAGTCGCCGAGCTCGATGACATCGAGGAGGCGGAGGATGGGCTGCAGCTCGGCGCCCTGGTGACCCATGACCGGCTAGCGACCTCACCGCTGGTCAAAGCGCAGCTCCCCGCGTTGGCGCAGACCTGGCCGGATGTGGCCAATATTCGGATCCGCTGCAAGGGTACGATCGGCGGCAACATCATGGCTGGCGACCCGTCCTATGATTTTGCGCTCACCGCGCTCGCCGCCGACGCACGCCTCCACTTCCTCATTTCCGATGACAGCACACGGATCGTCTCGGCGACGCAGTCCAGGGGTGCAACACGCGGCGCACTGTTGACCGCGATCATCCTTCGGTCGGGCAGTGCGCTTCGGTTGGTTTTCGACCGCTCGCTGCGCCCAGTCGTCACTGTCGCGCTCGGCCTCGACACGGTCGGCGGCCGCATCATCAGCGGGCGCGTCGCGATAGGCTGCGCCTATGCCGCGCCGCTCACGGCGAGCCTGCCGTTAGCGGAACCGCTGCCGCCCGGCGAATTGGCGCGCGGCGCCGAACAGCTTGCGCAGGAGGTTGTCGCCGGTCTGCCCACGCCGCTGGCGGATCATCATGCTACCTCAGGCTATCGTCTGCGCATGATCGAAGTCCTGCTACGCCGCAATTTGACCGCGGCCGCATGACCGACACAGTCGAGATCGCCGTTACGATCAACGGCCGAGTCCACCGGCTCACCGTGCCGCCACGTCGGGTGTTGGCCGACGTGCTGCGCGAGGATTTGCAGCTTCTTGGCTGCAAAATCGGCTGCGACCAGGCGGTGTGCGGCGCCTGCACAGTGCTCGTCGATGGTATGCCGGTGACGGCCTGCACCACCTTCGCCTTCGAGCTCGACGGCAGGGCGGTGACGACGATTGAGGGATTGGCGGCAGGCGGCATTCTCGATCCGATCCAGCGCGCTTTCCTTGAGCACAGCGCGTTCCAGTGCGGCTTCTGCACACCCGGCATGATCCTGTCTGTAAAGGCGCTCCTCGCGAGGCACCCCGAGCCGGACGAGAGGCTGATCCGGCAATGGCTAAACGCCAATATCTGCCGCTGCACCGGATACCAGATGATTGTGGAGGCAGTACGCACGGCGGCCAGGATGGTGTCGGGCTGATGGACGGGGTCGCCTCTCCGTTCCGCACCCCGGTTGTCGCGCTCGACGGCCCGGACAAGGTGACCGGCACAGCGCGCTATACCTTTGATGTAAGCGTGCCCGGTATGTTGCATGCGAAGGTGTTGCGCAGCCCGTATCCGCATGCCGGCATCCTCTCGATCGATACCATGCGCGCTGAGGCGCTCCCCGGTGTCGTCGCAGCCGTGACTGGTGCCGACGCGGCGCGACTGCCGGATCCCTATTACGGCGTCGCGATCCGAGACCAGCCGGTCGTCGCGATCGATAAGGTCCGTTATGTCGGCGACGTGGTCGCCGCCGTGGCGGCGATCGATGAGGAAACCGCTTATCGCGCCCTCGCCCTGATCGATGTGCAATACGAGAACCTGCCGGCAGTAATGACAATCGAGGCGGCCCTGGCGGACGGCGCGCCAGTGCTGTTCGACACGCCCGTCGCAGGGGAACCCATCAAGCTCGGTGGTGGCCTCATCAGCCTAAAAGAGCCGCGTCCGAATGTGCTCTGCGAGTTCGGCTACACACATGGCGACGCGGACGCCGTGTTGGCGCGGTCCGACCACGTCTTTGAAGACTGCTTCCACTTTTCGCGGATCAACCACTTCCATCTCGAGCCGCACGTCAATATCGCGCGCGTCACGGGCGCGCTCATCGAGTTGTGGTCATGCAATCAGGACCCGTTTGTGCTGCGCAGCGACATTGCCCGGATCTTCGGGCGGCCTGCCAATAACATTCGCATCCATGCGAGCTATGTCGGCGGCGGTTTCGGCGGCAAGAGCTTCTGCAAGATGGAACCGCTCGTCGTGCTCCTGGCGATGAAGGCGGGCCGGCCGGTGCGCCTATGCCTCAGCCTCGACGAAAGTTTGCTGACGCTCACCAAACATGCCGGGATTTTGGTACTGAAGACGGGGGTCACGAAGGACGGGAGGCTGACCGCCCGCAAGAGCGAGATCCACCTCGACGGCGGCGCCTATTCGGACGCAAGCGCGCTGACGGTGGTCAAGACCGGATACCGCATCACCGGTCCCTATCGTTGGGACGCAGTCGCGACGCGCGCTTATGCGGTGCGCACCAACACGGTTCCGGCCGGATCGTTTCGCGGCTTTGGCGGAACCCAGGCGAGCTTTGCGTCGGAATCTCAGATCGACATGATCGCGCGGCGATTGGGGATCGACCCCTATGATTTTCGTTGCAAGAATCTGCTTGCCCTGGGCGAGCCGTTTCGACTGGGCGACAGCGGCATTGACAGCGACCTTGCAAAGGGGCTCGACGAGGTCGTCGAACGCCTCGGCTATCGGCAGCGTGCCCGAAGCTCGGCGCAGGGTCGTAAGGCGCGCGGGATGGGCCTCGGCATCGGGATCAAGGATGGCGGCGGCACCGGCAACCATGCCCAAGCGCTCGTCAAGTTATTACCCTCCGGGCGCGCGATCGTCAGTGCCGCCGCGGTCGAGATCGGTCAGGGCGCAACGACAACCTTGAGCCGCATCGCCGCCGAGACCCTAAATCTCCCGCTCGATTGGGTGCGCTACGGCGCGATCGACACCGACTCCACGCCTCTCGACAATGGCACTCATGCCAGCTGCGGCACCGTGGTCACCGGCATTGCCGTCATGCGAGCGGCAGCCGATTCCCGCGCCCAGGTCCTCGAATTCGCCGCCGAGCGGCTCGGCTGCACGGCGGCTGAGCTGGCGCTCGACAATTGGACCGTTCGGCGCGGTAATTACGCCCATCCGCTCGAGCCGATGATCGCGGAGCACTATGGCGGGGCCGGGTTCGAATTCATTGGCCGCGGCATGGTCAAGGTCCCCAACGACCCAAAGGCGCCGCTGACCGCCCCGGCCTTGTTCTGGATGCCGAATTGGGTAGGCGCGGAGGTCGAAGTGGACCGCGAGACTGGAAAGGTGCAGGTTGTGCATCTCGTGGTCGGCGCCGATTCCGGGCGCAGCGTCAACGCGGTCGCCTGCCGTGGCCAGGTCGAAGGCGCGGCATTGCAGGCCTTCGGGCAGAGCCTTTTCGAGGAGCTGCGCTACGACGGCGTCGCGCCGTCTAACGCAACGCCGCTCACCTACCG
>JAFASL010000069.1 GCA_019244535.1 Alphaproteobacteria bacterium | reverse complement strand
CGAAGTCGATATGCCGAACGTCACCCTGCACGGCAGGCAATTGGCATCCTTAAGCAAGGCCCGCGCTTTCGCCGGGTCATGATCGTATGTCGGCGGGTGCCCGTAATAGGGCAGGCTAGGCGGCACCACGTCGTGTTCCGGGATCGCCGTGCCGCCCAGCAAATCGACGACGTCCTGCCGGTTGATCGCGTAATTGGCCGCCTGGCGCACGCGCAGATCCTTGAACGGTCCGCGCGCGAAATTGAGCATGTACGGCCAGTCGTGCGGATAGATATTCGTAACGATGCGCATACCCTCGGATTTGAGCCGCGGGATCGCGTCCGGCGACGGCGCTTCGATCCAATTCACCTGACCGGACAGCAGCGCGGCAGTGCGGGTCGAGACCTCCGGCATCGGGATCAGCACCAGCCGGTTTTGCTGCGGTAGGCGTGCCTTGTCCCAATACTCGGTGTTGGGAACCATTTCGAGCCGCTGATGCGGGACAAAGCGGTCGAATTTATAAGGGCCAGTGCCGGAGGGGTGCAGTGCGTATTGTGCCCAGTCGTAATTCAACTCCTTGGCCCTGCATTGGCTGACCATCATCACGTAGCTGAGGCTGTATGGAAACAGCGATTCGACGAAGTTGTTCTCGAAGGCGACCGTGTAGTCGTCGAGCTTGGCGACCGACTTGATGTTGGTCAGCCAGGTACGGCTGTAGGCGAATTGCTGCGCCAGAAAATACGGCGCCGTCTGATCCATGCGATATTGGTAGTTCCAGACGACGTCGTCGGCCTTGAATTCGCAGCCGTCATGGAATTTAACGCCGCGCCGCAGATGCACGACCCAGCGTTTGTGGTCGCTTGGATCAATCTCCCACGAGGTGGCGAGGCCGGGTTTGATCTCGGACGCCTTTTCGGCTTTAGAGAGATCCCACAACAGCAGCGCGTCATACAGATTGTAGCCGACAAATCTGTAACCCTCGAAACCCTGGTCGGGGTTGCCGGTGACCACCGGGATATCGCCTGCCGTCATGCCGATGGTCAACGTGCATTCCGCCCAGGCGACAGGCGCGGTCAACAGCGTCGAAGTAAGGGCGACCGCACGCGATAAGCGTGCACCCCAGCTAGGGAGCGGCGGTTCCCGCAACTCCTTGTATCGCCCAGCCATCTTCCCTCCGCGGCGAATGACGCCGCGATGGGAACAGCAAGGAGTATGCCAGATTTGCCTTAGGGCGGCACTGACCCGCTAAGTCACCGTTCGCCGCTCGCGATGGCTGGCCCGCATTTCAGTTGCTCGATTCCCAGGCAAGCTTCGCCTGCAACGCAATCGGAACTATTCGGCGACCAGAGCCGCCTCCGCTGGAATGACCCGGCGCGGGATGTGCAACCAGACCAAAGAGATTACCGCGGAGACCAACGCGCACAATGCAAGTGCGTAGAGGCCACCGGCAAAGCTGCCGGTCAGGTTCTTGGCCCAGCCCACGAGTGTCGGGCCGAAAAACCCGCCGAGATTGCCAAGCGAGTTGATCCAGGCGATACCGGCCGCGGCGGCACCCCCAGTCAGGAACATCGTCGGCATCGACCAGAACGGCCCCTTCGTCCCATAGAACCCGATCGCAGCGATCGTGATGCCAACCAAGGCCCACCACGTACCGATCGTCAGCCCCGCGATGATAAGGCCTACCGTCGATATTACGCAGGTCGTGAACAGGCTCCAGCGGCGGTCGCCGAGGCGGTCTGACAACCAGCCGCAGAACACCATGCTGATCGCGCCGGCGATGTAGGGAATCATCGTCAACCAGCCCACCTCCATGTTGCTGACCCCAAGCTCCTTGATGATCTGCGGCAGAAACAAGAGCATGCCCAGGCTAGCAGTCACGATGCCAATATAGTTCAGCGACAGCATGATCACCTTCGGGTCGTAAAAGGCGCGCAACATTCCGCCCGCGTGATGCGCCTCGATCTGCCGACGCTCGTGCGACATCCTACCGGCCAGCCACTCGCGCTCCTCTGAGCGGAGCCAGTGCGCCTCGCTCGGTCGGTCGGTCAGGTAGAAGAACACGGCGATACCAATTAATACTGTCGGAATCGCTTCGAGGATGTACATGACCTGCCAGCCGCTCAGGCCCCACAGCCCGCCGAGCCCCAACAATGCGGTCGAGACCGGCGCCCCGCTCGCTACCGCGATGGG
>JAFASL010000550.1 GCA_019244535.1 Alphaproteobacteria bacterium | reverse complement strand
GCCCGACTTTACAATGGCGCTGCGGGTCAACTTCCAACCCGAGATGAGCCGCCTCTATGCCGTCGCTAGGGAGGGCGAGACGTAAGAGGGGCTCACACCGAAAAGTACTTCGCCTGCGGGTGGTGGAGGACGATGGCCGAGGTCGATTGTTCGGGGTCGAGCTGGTCTTCTTCGGAAAGGGTGATGCCGATTTCCTCGGCGCTGAGCAGCGTGATGAGCTGTTTCTGGTCCGCGAGGTTGGGGCAGGCAGGGTAGCCGAAGGAATAGCGGCTGCCGCGGTAGCCTTGGGAGAGCATCGCCTCGGGGTCGCGGGCCTCCTCGGCGGCGAAACCCAGTTCGCCGCGGATGCGCTTGTGGACGTATTCGGCCAAGGCCTCGGCCATCTCGACCGAGAGGCCGTGCAGATAGAGGTAATCCTGGTAGCGGTTCTCGGCAAACCATTCGCGGGCCGCCTCGGAGGCGCGCCGCCCCATCGTCACGACCTGCAGCCCGATCACGTCGCGCTCGTTGCTCGCGACATCGCGGAAGAAATCGGCGATACACAGCCCGCCTTCCTTATTTTGACGCGGGAACGAGAACCGGGTCAGCTCACGCTCCCCATCAATATCGAAGAGGATTACGTCGTTGCCTTCGGCGGCGCACGGCCAATAACCGTAGGCGGCCTGCGGCACGAGGATGTCTTCGCGGACTGCGATATCGAGTATGCGGCGCAGTACCGGGCGCAATTCGTCCTTCGCCCATTCGCGGTATTCGGCAAGGCTCTTGCCGTCCTTCCGGTAACCCCACTGGAATTGGTAGAGCATGCGCTCGTTGAGATACGGCACGACCGCCTTCGCCGGCAGCCGCGCGATCGTCCGCGGGCCCCAGAAGGGCGGGTCGGGCACCGGCACGCCGCGGGTCAATTCGGCCCGGCGCAGGCGAATCTCCTCGGCGTCGACCGGCCGCACCGGCCGCGGGTCGGCGGCACGCCCGAGCTTGCGGCTCTGGTTGACCGGGCGGCCCTCGTTCTTGCGCCTGACCTCTTCGAGATGCGCGTCGAAATTGTGATTGACGATTTTGTCCATCAGCCCGAGGCCGTCAAAGGCGTCGCGCGCATAGGCGACGCGGCCGGCGGCATAGGACTTTACGCAATCCTCCTCGACATAGCGCCGGGTCAGCGCGGCGCCGCCGAGCATTACCGGCAATGAGAGCCCTTGCCGGCTCATCTCCTCGAGGTTCTCGCGCATCACGACGGTGGATTTGACAAGCAGACCCGACATGCCGACGGCGTCCGCTTTGTGCGCGGTTGCGGCTTCGAGGATCGACGAGATCGGCTGCTTGATGCCGAGATTGACGACGCGGTAGCCGTTATTGGTCAGGATGATGTCCACTAAGTTCTTGCCGATGTCGTGGACGTCGCCGCGCACCGTTGCCAAGACGACCGTGCCCTTCTCCTGCCCCTCGACCCGCTCCATAAACGGTTCGAGGTACCTGACCGCCGCCTTCATCGTCTCCGCCGATTGAAGAACGAACGGGAGCTGCATCTTGCCGGCGCCGAACAAATCGCCGACCGTCTTCATGCCGCCGAGCAGGATATCGTTGATAATATCGAGCGGCTTGTAGCTGTCCATCGCCAGGTCGAGATCGGCTTCCAGGTCGAGCCGGTCGCCGTCGACAATCCGCTGCGCGAGGCGGTCCTCGAGCTTCTCCGGACGGCCCTTCTTCTCGCTCTTTTCGGCCGCGCGGTTCTCGAACAGGGCGATATAGGCCTGCAACGGGTCATACCCCTCTCGCCGCCGGTCGAAAATCAGATCTTCGGCGACCCGTACCTCCTCCTCCGGAATCCGGTGCAGCGGCGTGATACGCGAGAAGTGCACGATAGCGCCCGTAAGGCCGCGGCGCAGCGCATGGTCGAGGAACACCGAATTCAGCACGTGCCGCGCGGGCGGGTTGAGGCCGAACGAGATGTTGGAGAGGCCCAGGATGATCTGACACTCGGGCAGATCACGCGAGATCCGCTCAATCGCCTCCAACGTATTGAGCCCGAGGCGACGGTCGTCATCGTTGCCGGTGCAGATCGTAAAGGTCAGTGGGTCGAACAGGAGGTCCGACGCCGGCAGGCCGTGTCTGTTGCACGCGAAGTCATGAAGCCGGCGCGCGACCTCGAGCTTGTGCTCGACCTGTTTCGCCATGCCGGTTTCGTCGATCGTCAGAGCGATGACCGCCGTCCCGAACCGCCGTGCCAGCTTCACGCGTTTGTCGGCCGCCTCCTCGCCGTCCTCGAAGTTGATCGAATTGATGATCGGCTTGCCGCCATAGAGCTTGAGCGCAGCTTCGAGCACCGGGTATTCGGTCGAGTCGATGACAAGCGGCGCGTTGACCGCGCCGCGCATGCGGGTCACCGCCTCGGTCATGTCGGCGACCTCGTCGCGGCCGACGAAGGCCGTGCAAAGATCGAGCGTGTGCGAGCCTTCCTTGACCTGCTCGCGCCCCATCTCGACGCAGCCGTCCCAATCGCCCTGCTCCTGCAGCCGGCGAAACTGGCGTGAGCCATTGGCATTGCAGCGCTCGCCGATTGACAGGTAGGCGTTCTCCTGCCGCAGGCTTACCTGGCCGTAGAGCGAGGCCACCGACGGGGTCCAGAGCGCGCTGCGCCGTCGAGGCGTAGGCCGAGCACGGTCCCGCCCGATGCGGCGCAGCATCGCGTCGAGCGCGGCGACGTGCGAGGCTTCTGTGCCGCAACAGCCCCCGATCAGTCCGACCCCGTCTTCGACCACAAACCGCTCGAGCCATTGCGCGAGCTCGGCCGCGCTGAGCGGATATTGGGTGCGTCCGTCAACAAGCTCGGGCAAGCCGGCATTGGGCTGCACCGAGATGGGTCCGGGCCAGTTCTCGCCGAGCCATTTGACGTGCTCGGCCATCTCGCGCGGGCCGGTCGCGCAATTGAGTCCGATTACCGGTACATCGAGAGCCTGTACAACGGTCGCCGCCGCGGCGATATCCGCGCCGACCAGCAATGTCCCGGTTGTTTCGATGGTCACGCTGACGAGGATCGGGATGTCCTTGCCGGCCTCGTCGCGGGCCCGCTTTGCTCCGTTGACCGCTGCCTTGATCTGCAGCGGGTCCTGGCATGTCTCGATCGCGATCGCGTCGCTGCCGCCGGCGACGAGTCCGGCGCATTGCAGCGCCAGCCCGTCCTCGAGTTCCTGGTAGGAGATGTGGCCGAGCGAGGGCAGCCGGGTGCCCGGCCCCAATGAGCCGAGCACAAAACGGGTGTGGCCGTCATGCGCGAATTCAGCAATCGCCTCGTGGGCCAGCTCGGCGGCGCGCCGGTTCAATTCGAAGGTGCGCTCGGCGATGCCGAATTCGCCCAGCGTCGCAGGCGAGCCGCCAAAGCTGTTAGTCTGCAAGGCATCGCAGCCGGCCTCAAGATATCCCCGGTGGATCTCACGGATGAGGTCGGGGCAGCTGGCGTTGAGGATCTCGGTGCAGTTCTCGAGTCCGTTAAAATCGCGCTCGATGTCGAGGTCGCGCGCCTGCACTTGCGTCCCCATCGCGCCGTCGCACAGCACGACCCGGTCGGCGAGGTAATCGAGGAAATGGGTCATCGGGCGGTCGATCCGTCGCCCCCGCGAAGGCGGGGGCCCAGGGTGTCCAGCGCAGCGACCTTCCGTTCTGAATTCCCGCTTTCGCGGGAATGACGATAGAAGAAATTTGCCGCCATCCGCATCACGCGGCCGCCGACGCTGGCTTCGGGGCGCGCACGCCAAGCAGGTGGCAGATCGCGACGAGCAGGTCGGCTCGGTTGAGCGTATAGAAATGGAATTCGTGCACGCCGTTGGCCTGCAGCCGGCGGCATTGCTCGGCGGTCAAAGAGGCGGCGACTAGGCGGCGCGTATCCGGGTCGTCGTCGAGGCCGTCGAAATGGGCGCCCATCCATGCCGGGATCGAGGCGCCGCAGGCCGCCGCCATGCGCTTCAGTTGCGCAAAATTGGTGACCGGCAGGACGCCCGGGACGATCGGCACCCCGATGCCGGCGGCACGGGCGCGGTCGCGAAAGCGCAGGAACACCTCGGCATCGAAAAAGAACTGCGTGATCGCGCGATTGGCGCCGGCGTCGAGCTTGGCCTTCAGGTTGTCGAGATCATGGCCGGGGCTGCGGGCCGAGGGATGGGTTTCGGGATAGGCCGCGACGCTGACCTCGAAATCCGCCACCCTCTTCAACCCTGACACCAGATCGGCCGCGTAGGCGTAGCCGCCTGGGTGCGGCGCATAGCCGGAGCCGATC
This sequence comes from Alphaproteobacteria bacterium, assembly GCA_019244535.1. Lineage (GTDB taxonomy): Bacteria > Pseudomonadota > Alphaproteobacteria > ATCC43930 > CGMCC-115725 > AP-15. The sequence continues at coordinate 3,620 of JAFASL010000550.1, read as the reverse complement.
CCGCCGGGCGGGTCGCCGCGCAATGCGACGATGTGGCGAACGCCAGCCTCCCAATAATCGTGAGCAACCGCATCGATCTCCTCGCGCGTCGCCGCAACGCAGGTCAGATGTGCAGCCGGTTCGAGCGCTGTTTCCTGGCGGATCCGGCGCACGGTCGAATGCGTGCGCTCACGCGTCGAGCCGCCGGCGCCGTACGTCACAGAGACAAATCGCGGCCGCAGCGGTTCAAGGCGTTTGATCGCAGCCCACAGCCGCTCTTCCATCTCTTGCGTCTTGGGCGGGAAAAACTCGAACGAAATGCGCGGCGGGCCCGCGTCGAAATCGCTGACTGGGTCGGCGCCGAGCAGCCCGCGGGTGGAATTCTGCATTCAGTGAAGCTCCTCTTCGAGAAGCGCTGCCGATGTGCCTTGCCGCACCGCTCCCATCGGCCGCGAATTCGCCGCCGCGCGACGCTGCGCAGTCCAGATCACCACGGTAAGCGGGTCACCGGGCAGGCGTCGGGGCGCCGCCGGATCGAGACCGGCGGCGCGGCACCATTCCGCCATCTCGGCATCGGAAAAACCGAGCCGCCGGTGCGCGTGCTCGTTGCGCAGGAATTCCAGCGCGTGCGGCGCAAAGTCAACAAGGACCAGGATGCCGCCCGGCCGCAGCACGCGTGCCGCCTCCGCGATAGCCGCACCGGGCCGGTCGGCGTAGTGAAGCACCTGGTGGATCACGACCGCGTCGAAAGAAGCGTCCGGCAACGCTAACTGATACATGTCACCGAGGCGAACCGACCCGTTTTCGAGACCGGCCCGTTCGAGGTTGACGCGCGCCACAGACAGCATTTCCCGCGACTGATCGATGCCCAGCGCACGCTCCACCCGCGGCGCCAGGATCTCGAGCATGCGGCCGGTGCCGGTGCCGATGTCGAGCAAGTCGCGCGGGTCCGCCGCGGCGATGATCTCGACAAGCGCCGCCTCGACCTCGCGCTCGTCGATGTAGAGCGAGCGGATGCGGTGCCATTGGTCCGCGTTTTCGCGGAAATAGGCGCTCGCGAGATCGGCGCGCTGACGCTTGATCGCGTTCAGCCGCTGCAGATCGAGAACGATGGTCGGATCGGCATCGTCGCAGGCGGCGACCAATTGACGAGCAAGGGCGGCCGCCGGACCCGATCGGCTGAGGCGGTAGAACACCCAGCTGCCCTCGCGGAACCGGTCGAGGAGCCCCGCTTCACACAGCAGCTTCAAATGCCGCGAGACCCGCGGCTGACTTTGCCCGAGGATCTGGGTGAGTTCGCTGACTGTCAGCTCGCCCCTCGCGCAAAGAACGATGAGCCGCAGCCGGGTCGGCTCGGCTACCGCACGCAGCGCAGTCAACAGCTGCTCCATAGCCCGGTCTCTCCCTCGGCACTGGGAACAACATATAGAGATATCTTTATATGTGCAAGCGGTTTATTGGGTTCGCCGCACCGAGGACCGCCTACTTGCTCATTGCGCTAATTTCCCGCAATTATCTCGCGCTGCGCCCGAGATGTCTGATCCATGCGAGATCCACAAATGAATGTTCGCCCGCTTCGCCTTGCCCTGTCGGACATGATCGTCGTTTCCACCTTGATCCTTTGCGGCTGCGCCTCTCACCCGGACACCGGCCAGCAGGCCGCCGCCACCGAAGAGGACTTCAATGATCCGTTCGAAGACGCAAACCGCAAGATCTTCGAATTTAACCAGTTCGTCGATCGCAATGCGATTGCACCAGCCGCCAAGGCTTATCGGGCCGCGCTTCCCGATCCGGTGCGTGACTCACTGCGCGATTTTCTCAACAACTTGCGGGCGCCCCTGATTTTCGCGAACGATACCTTGCAAGGCCAATTCGAAAGCGCGGCAAAGACCGCCGGCCGCTTCGTCATCAACTCCACGATTGGGATGGGCGGAGTAGTCGATGTAGCCGGCCGCTGGGGCATCCCGTTTCATGAGGAGGATCTTGGCCTGACGCTCGGCACCTGGGGCGTTCCCGAAGGACCCTACCTTGTCGTACCAGTCCTCGGACCATCGAACCCGCGTGACCTTGGCGGCCAGGTGGCCGAAGGGTTCGGTGATCCGTGGAACTATATCGTCACCGGCAACCCCTGGACGCTCTACTGGATTCCCTTTGTCCGGGGAGCGGTCTCAGGCATAGATCAGCGGTCGCGTTACATTGAGACGTTAGCCGATATCGAGCGCACCTCGCTCGATTATTATGCGACAATTCGTTCGCTTTATCGGCAACGCCGCGCGGCGCTGATCCGCCACGAGCGCGAGAACCTGCCGCCGCCTGCCGGTTTCAGCGAGCGCGACGATCGCAACTCGCCGACACCGTTCGTGAATACGGCAGCTCGTCCGGCTATGATCTCCGAAGTTTCAAACGTATCGCAGGTAACAAAGTAATGGTGCGACGTTCCTTTCTGACTGCCGTCCTGATCATTCTCATGGGCGGAGTGGCTCCGGCGATCCCCGCGGCGGCCGCTGCCGATCCGGCCGCCTTGGTCAGCAATCTGGGCAGCCGCGCTCTCGAGGTACTGGGCAAGGATGCCACCCAGCAGCAAAGGGTGGCGCGGTTTCGCGAATTGCTACGCGAGGATTTCGACGTTCCCGGGATCGCGCGCTTTGTCTTGGGACGCTACTGGAACGCCGCGACCGAGGAACAGCGAGCCGAGTTCGTCAAGCTGTTTGAGGAATATATCGCGCTCGCCTACAGCACGCGGCTGGCCGAGTATACCGGCGAGACCTTCAAAGTCACGGGCAGCCGGCCCGATGCCGACGGCGCCATCGTGTCGAGCCAGATTATTCGGCCCGCCGGCGCCCAGCCGGTGAAGGTTGATTGGCGGCTCACGGGACGGAACGGCGTCTACAAGATCGCTGACGTCTCAGTCGACGGCATCAGCATGGCGGTCACCCAGCGCTCCGAGTTCGCCTCGGTCATTCAGCACAATGGCGGACAGGTGCAGGGCTTGATCACGATGCTGCGGGAAAGAACTGCGGGCAGCGGGCCGCGATAATAAATCTCGCGGAGTGGATTGGCGGGCTCGCTCGTCCGCCTGATGGCGTGACAAGTGAGGGTGGTGATGCGGCTGAAATTTACCAATCCTTGGTGGGTGGTAGTGGGCGCCGTCGGTGGTCTCGTCGTATGCAACGGCCCCGTGCTGGGGTTTACCTTCGGCGTCTTTTTGAAACCGATCATGGCCGATATGGGATGGCAGCGCGGCACCGCGTCATTTGCGTTGTCCTTCGGCGGAATCTGCTCGGCGCTGACCGTGCCGGTGGTCGGCCGGATGATGGATCGTTGGAGCATTCGCCGGGTGGCATTGCCCGGCCTCCTCTTCTACGCGATCGCGATGTGCCTGTTGGGGCTCAGTCCGAAATCTTTGGTGATTTTCACGCTGCTGTTCGCGCTTGCCGAGGCGGCCAGTGCGGTTCAAACCCCGATCGGCTATGCCAAGGCGATCTCGGCTTGGTTCGACCGCCGGCGCGGGCTGGCGCTCGGCATTGCGATGTCGGGGGTCGGGCTGGGCGGTTTCGTTATGCCGCAACTCGCTCAGATGCTGATCGAGCGGGTGGGCTGGCGCGGCGCCTACCCGATCCTTGGTCTGTTGACGCTCGCAA
>JAFASL010000920.1 GCA_019244535.1 Alphaproteobacteria bacterium | reverse complement strand
TGTTTGAGCGTGCCGTTGACCCACAGGCGCACTTGCAGCTTCTGCGGATCGCGGATTTCGTCCTTGGTCACCAGATAAGGACCGATCGGCGCGAAGGTGTCGCGCGACTTCATCTGGAAAAAGACGTTGCCGGCCGGCGGCAGACCGCGCGCCGAGCCGTCGATAAAGTTCGTGTAGCCGAAGACGTAGTCCATCGCGTCGGCGGCTTTGACATTGCTGGCACGCTTGCCGATGACGACGGCCAGCTCAGCCTCGCCCTCGAAGATCGTCGCGGGCACGTCCGGCAACACCATCGTGTCGCCAGGGCCGCAGATCGAACTCGGCGATTTGTGAAAGGCGTTGATCGGTGCCGGAGCGCTGCGCGTGCCGTCTTCCATGTAGTTGACCGCCATCGCGTCGATGTTGGTCGGCTTGGGCAACGGCGGCCGCAGCCTGACTGACGACAACGGAACACCCTGGGCGCTTGCTGCCGCATCTTCGAGACGCCCGCGGTATTGGTCGAAGCGCGCGATGAGCCCGTTCATCAGGTCGCCCGGCCCGGTGTGTGGGATGTCGCGCACGATCGCCGAAACATCGACGACATTGTTGCCCTTTAGGACGCCCAATTTGTAATCGTCAAAGTAAAGCAGCTTCATGTTGTCGCTCCGTTACTCGATGGGTACGAAGATGCAGTTGCGGATCTTGTTGTCGAGTGCTTTGGACAGATGTCCCTTGCCGGTCGTATCCTCGACGAGAATGACCTCGCCAGCGCCAATTTTGCGGCTCTCGCCATCGCTCGCCGTGATTTGCACGCCGGCGTCGAGATTAATGATGTATTGCCGCCGCGGCGCCGGATGCCAGTCGAGGTCATAGGTCGGCGGCACTTCGCGAAAAATGATACCGGTGGCCGGCAGGCGCTTGGACAGTTTGCCGGAGCGCGTCTCCTCCACCCATTCGACCTCGATGTCGCGGAAATGCGACTGTCCGCTCGAATCAGTATAGAGGTTGTGTATCCGCATCGGCGCCTCTCCCTCGAAGTTGGCTTCGGACCGGCATACTAGCGGGGGAGCGAAGCCCGGCGCCAGCCCTCTCGACTATACCTGTTGCGCCGCCGGTACGTACCCGACGGGTGCCTGTTGCGCACGAGGCTTAAGGCGAAGCATCGGCCGCTCGACGAGGTGCCACGATAGGAACGCCAGCACCGCCGCCGCCGGCAAAGCGATCAACAATACCTGCCACCAAGCCGCGTGGCCGCCCGATAGCCAGATCACGGCCTGCTCCGCCGGCCAGCCGTAAATGTAGAGCCCGTAGGAGAGATCACCGAAGCGCGCCGCCGGGATCACCGGCAGCCGCGAGTAGAGCGCCAGCCACAGCGCCAGATAGCAGCCGAACACCGGGAATAACGGAATGAACTCACGCGATGGAACGCTCAGCACAAGGCCGGCAAATGCGAGCAGCGCGATGCGCCCGTCGAAAATCCGGGTGTCGCGCAACTTGTAGAGGAGCATGCCCGCGGCGAAGAATCCGACGAGCCACCCCCAGTCACTGAGCAGCCGGAAAAACCAGCCCCATCTTTCCAGCGGTTCGAGCATGTCAAAATGCAGGCAGGCAATGCCCAGCGCCAACAGCAGAATTGCCGCTCGTACGGTCAGTAGACGCAGCAAACCCAGCCCCAAGACCATCAGATACATGGTGAATTCGAGGCGCAACGTCCACAGCGAGCCGTTGATCTCGGAACCGACCTGATTTTTGACGAACGATACTCCCGGTAGCTCGTGTACCGTTTGGTCGAGCAATGTATTGCCGACGACATACTCGTAGGGTTCGGGCCGACTGAGGTAATTGCCGAGCGGCAGTGTCGTGACGAACGGTCCCAACAGGAACGCCGAGACCATCGTGGCCACGAAGAGGCCGGGGAAGATACGCAACGCCCGTTTGGCCAGAAAATGCCATGGGTTTGCAGTCTGCTCGAAGCTTTGCGTCACCAGAAAGCCGCTGATCGCAAAGAATACGAACACGCCGGTGAGGCCCAGTATCGATTGATTGCCGGTGAGCAGGATCAGCCACTCGTGATCTTGCGTTCCCTCAGTGATCAGAAAGGAATGCGAGAAAATCACTGAAACGGCAGCGATCAGGCGCAGCGCGTCAAAATTGTTCTGGCGTGACGGCAAAGCGGTCAAAAGCGCATCAGCTGCGCGACGCGTTCGCGGTGCCAGGTGGCATCACCAAAGGCGACCTCGGAAGCCTTGGCGCGCTTAAAGTACAGCTGCAGGTCGTGTTCCCAGGTCATGCCGATGCCGCCGTGCAATTGGATCCCCGTGCCGGCGACCTGACGGGCCATATCGGAGGCAGCGGCCTTTGCCATCGATATCGCGAGCGGTGCTTCGGCAAGACCATTGTCGACAGCCCACGCTGCGTAATAGGTCAGGGACTTGGCGTTCTCGATCGCCACCAGCATGTCGGCCGCTTGATGCTTCACCCCCTGGTAGCTGCCGATCGGCTTGCCAAAGGTGACGCGGATCTTGGCATACGCGACGGTCATGTCCAGCACCTGCTGCGCGCCGCCGCACATCTCGGCGGCCAACGCCACAGTCGCGCGGGCGATTACCCGCGACAACGGAGCCCAGCCCTGATGTATTTCGCCCAGCAGAGCGCCGGCCGGCAGTATGACATTATCCAGCCGGACCTCACAGAGTTTGCGGGTCTCGTCGATCGTCGGCAGCAGGGCGACTTCCAGCCCAGGGGCGTTGTTCGGCACCAGAAAAAGGCTGATCCCGTCCTCCATTGTGCTGCCGTCGCGCGTGCGTCCGCCGACGACGAGAATGTCGGCCAGGTGCGCGTCGCCGACAAAGAGCTTGGTGCCCGAGAGGGTAAACCCGGCGCCCGTCTCGCGCACCGGCAGCGCAATGCCTGCAGCATCCCAGCGCAGATTGGGCTCGGTCCAGGCGAGCGCCGCTTTCGCGCCGCCGCCGGCGATCTGCGGCAACCACTGGCGGCGCTGCGCCGGCGAGCCTGCTTCGGCAATCGTTGCGCCACCGAGCAATACCGTAGACAAAAACGGGCCGGGCATGACCGCCCGCCCCATTTCTTCCATCAATAGGACCAGATCGACGAGGCCGAGGCCGCTGCCGCCTTCCTCTTCGGGATAGACGATCCCGAGCCAGCCCTGGTCGGCCAGCTTTCTCCAGAACTCGTCGGTGACGGCGGCGGGCTCGGCCATCCGCTGGCGGACGAACCGCGCGTCGCACTCGCTTTCGAGGAACCGCCGCGCCGTTTCGCGCAGCAGCTCCTGCTCGTCGGTGAACCCGATATCCATGTGTGGCTGCCCTCTGGCCGCTCTTGGCGAATGCCGATGCCCCAAGCCGCTGGGGCCGGTGATGATATCGTAGTGCGGGCGCAGGTCTTACCTCAACTCCTCGCGGTGTTACTTGCTTGGCGGGTGCGGCCAGCCGTGATATGCGAGAGGCATGGAAATCATGGACACGGCGCTGCGGGAAGTCAAAGTGGTGATGCCGCGGCGCATTGGTGACGTTCGAGGCTTTTTCTCCGAGGTGTGGAACGCGCGCGACTTTGCGGCAGTTGGGATCGACGCTAGCTTTGTGCAGGATAATCACGTGCGCAATCCAATGAAAGGAACATTGCGCGGACTTCATTTTCAAATGCGGCCGGCGGCCCAGGGCAAGCTCGTGCGGGTGACCCGCGGTGCGATCTTCGATGTCGCGGTAGACATCCGGCGGGGTTCACCCACATTCGGACGCCACGCAGCTGCGGTGCTGACTTCCGACAACTGGTATCAGCTATGGATACCGCCGGGGTTCGCGCATGGCTATTGTACTCTCGAGGACGATACCGAGGTGCAATACAAGACGACCGGTTTTTACAGCCCGGTACATGACCGGGGCATCGCCTGGCATGATCCTGTGCTAATGATCACCTGGCCGGTTACCACCGAAACGGCGATAGTATCCGAGCGCGATCGCGCCCTGCCGCCGTTGGCGGAGCAGCCGGACGTTTTTGAATACACGTGTGCTTAGGTTCAGAGCCAGCCTCGCTCAGACTGAAATTGAAGTCGATTTCCTCAAGGGTTATCGTCACTCTGACCCGAACGCGGAGCGGCTGACAAGCTCTACCGGGGTTAACTGCAGGCGCCTGCGCCGCTAATCTTCGCCGGAGGTGACCCAAGTTCTGGGCGCGCCTTTTGGTGCCAGTGCTGACCCAGCAAGCGGCATCACTAAGAACAGGGACTTGCCGCCGGATGAGAAACCGCTCGCGCCTCACCGCATTTCTGACTGGAGCAAGAGACATCCCGCTGTTTCTTTTCGGGATCCTGTTAATGCTCTTCGGTATGGCAGTCTATTTTTTTGGCCTATTTTTTTCAATCGTGCGCATCGGCTTACATCTTGGAGAACCATTCCGTGCCTGGAACGAAGCTCTGGTTTGGTACAGCGGAGTCCCCTCTACTTTTGGATTGGTGTTGGCGGCAATGGACCTCTTCCTTTTGCTGCCGGGCAAGCGCAGGCGGTCGCATTACAGTCCGTTGACGGAAGTAACCGATCGGCGCCTAGTTGTTACTCTGACGGCGTACAACGATGAAGAAAGTATTGCCGATGCGGTGGTGGATTTTTCGAATCACCCCTTGGTCGAACGCGTCATCGTGGTCGACAATAATAGTCGCGACAACACCGCGGATGCAGCACGGACCGCCGGAGCGATTGTTGCTACGGAGATGCAGCCGGGCTATGGGTGGTGCGTCTATCGCTGCTATCACGAGGCGTTGGCGGCGGGCGGCCATGAGCTGATTGTTCTGTCCGAAGGGGATATGACGTTCCGTGCCAAAGACCTCGACAAGCTCATTGCCTACATTGATCATGCGGATATCGTCAATGGCACCCGCATTGTCGAACAATTACGGGAATATTCTACGCAGCTATCGACGTTCATGTATTATGGAAATTTCTTTGTCGGAAAACTGCTCGAACTCAAGCATCTTGGCCGTGGGACCTTTACCGACGTGGGCACCACCTATAAACTGGTTAGACGGGACAGCCTGGAGCGCTTGCTGCCGCTGTTGAACCCGGAGATCAACCTCGAGTTTAACGCCCATTTCTTAGACACGGCGCTGGCGAGCGGCGAGAGAGTGGTCGAGTGTCCGATCACGTTCCACCCGAGGGTGGGTATGAGCAAGGGCGGAAATGTCGATAACCTTCGGGCGCTCCGTGTCGGGCTTCGAATGGTTTCGGGGCTTTGCGTCGGGTGGCCAAAGCGAAATGGCCAATGAGTATTTCCATACCCGGCTGTTGCCGGACCCCCGCCGCGAAATATTGTGGCGTACTCTCTACCGCCACTATTTCTCACGATTGATCGCCGAAACAGATTGCGTTCTCGAGCTCGGGGCCGGCTACGGCCATTTCATCAATCAGGTCGCGGCCAAAAAAGCAGTCGCGCTCGATAGGTGGAACGGATTTGCCGAATACTTACGGCCCGGGATCGAAGCCCGAATCGGAGACGTTACTGACCTGTCGTTTCTCGCGTCATCATCGATCGACTTCGTATTCGCAAGTAATTTGTTCGAGCATATAAGCCAGGCGGAATTTGGATCTGTGCTCCGTCAGCTCAGACGGGTTTTAACGCCCGGCGGGACATTGAATATTCTGCAACCGAACTACTATTATTCATATCGGGAATATTTCGACGATTACACACATTGTGCGGTATACAGCCATGTGAGCATCTGTGATTTTCTAAACGCGCATGGTTTTCGGATTCTAGAATGTCGACCCCGCTTCTTGCCACTTACCGTAAAATCGGGGCTGCCGGTTTCCCCATTTCTGATTTACCTGTACCTCAACTCGCCCTGGAAGCCCTTTGGCAAGCAAATGTTCGTTCGTGCCGGCCAAAAATGAAGGTTCGAGGGGATCTTGTCCCTTTCACCAGCTCCACCCAGCCGCTGCGGTGGGACCGCGGAGTGGCGCACAACCGCCTTTTCCCAAGGCGCGCATGAGCTCGCCGTCGGCCGGGCGGCCGCGGGGGATATGCACCAGAACACCGATCATTGTGCACTGCGGTTCGTACGCTTCCTCAATTGCGCGGTGAAGGTTCGGGGCAATGTGGGGGACGCCTCGCCAATTGATGCTGCGCGGCGCAGTAATCACCACGTCAAATTCCTTGCTCCTTACACGCTCCAGGATTGGTTGCGGATCGAATTTTCCGAGCAGTTGCATGTACGACATCAGATAGGGCTCGATTAGAGCGGGGGCAGAGTCCAGTAGCGCGAACCGCGGCACCGTGGCAAAAATATGCAGTCCGCTAAGCGCGTTCTGGGTTTGGCGAAATCGACCGTTGCTGGTCTTTACCTGCCGATAGCTTGGTTGGGTCCACAGCGTTTCATAAAGGTCAAGCGCTATAGGCGGTAGGAAGTAGAACAGGAGGGTCGCCGATAAAAAGGCGGCCACGCCAACGCGTTGGCGCGCCCAATGTATCAGACGCAGGATGCCAAGGACCGCCGCTGGGACCAACGCAAGGAGCGCTTCAAGAAAGTAATTCATGTTCGCCCCCGCCTGGAGTTCGGCCAGAC
>JAFASL010000914.1 GCA_019244535.1 Alphaproteobacteria bacterium | reverse complement strand
ATCGCCTGTGCCGCTGCTTCGCCGAGCTCGGCGCGGCCGTAGCCGATGTTGACGCACCACAACCCGGCGCCGCAATCGATCAGCTCCCGCCCGCTGCGGTCCCTTATCTTGACCCCGGAACCGCCGGCCACGATCGTCGGTCCGTTCTTCAGATGATCGGCGATCGACGTCGCCGGGTGGATCAGACTCTGCCGATCCATTTCCTCCAAGGAGTAATTGGCTGCCACGACCTGCTTCTCCTCATGCCTCCAGGTTCCGCGGGAATAATGCCGCCCTTTCCCGGTCACCGAAATGTGAAATGCGGACGGCACGATCTTTGGCCATGTTGGGCCGTGAGCATTAATCAAAATTTCAGGGAGGGGGTCATCATGAGATCGAAACCGTTTCTTGCCGCCGTTTTTGTCGCAATTCTGGCGCTCCCCGCTATCGCGCAGAACCCCGCGGACACGACACCGGCCCGCATTCGCGGCACGGTCGACAAGCTCGACGGTCAGACTTTGCTGGTCAAATCGCGCGACGGCCAATCCTTGTCGATCGCGCTCGCGCCGAATTTCACCGTGCTGGGGGTGGTCGCCAAGAACGTGTCCGACATCAAGCCAGGCGATTATGTCGCCTCGACATCCGTCAAAGGCCCCGACGGCAAGCTGAAGGCGATCGAGGTGCACATCTTTCCGGAGAATATGCGGGGTGTCGCGGAGGGGCAGTTCGCATGGGACCTCGTACCGGACAGCATTATGACCAACGCCACGGTGGCGCAGGTCGCTGGCGCGCCGGAAGGCCAAGTCATCAAGGTTACGTATAAGGGCGGCGGCGAGGCCGAGGTCACCATCCCTCCCGGAATCCCAATCGTCGGCTATGTCCCGGCCGATGCCGGGCTGCTCAAACCCGGTGCGGCAGTCTTTATGGTCGCCCAGAAAAAGAAGGACGACGGCAGCCTGTCGGCCGCCCGGGTGACCGCGGAAAAAGACGGCGTCAAGCCGCCGATGTAATTCATCCGACGCCGTTCAGCGCGAAATCGAAAATGTCGTAATTGCGCAGCCTGCGGGCCGCGGCGATGTCGCGGTATTCTGGCGTCAGCGGACGCGACAGGATAAACGGCACGCGCTGCTCACCAACCCCCCCGTGAGAACGCAAACGGTGGCCCGCGAGCCCGGAGAGGTCGTGCTCGCCCTTAGCGGCGCCGATCGCGGTATTGGCGTCGCCCAGCACAATAAAATCGCCCTCCCGGTCAAGCGGCAATTCGAAGCGTTGCGCGGCATTCGCGGCGTCGAGGACCAAGTCAACCCCGGGCATCTCTTCGCTGGCTGCCATCAAAGCGGGGATCTGCGCAGCGTTTTGGGCGTAGACGCGCACAAACGACCCGAGGGCGCCGTGATGGCGCACGAACGGATCGGTGATTGGGCAGATCACCCGTACCGTGCCGCTCCCGAAGCGGCGGTTCAGCTCGTCCTCGAGGAAAATCACATTGGGTTGCCCGTCCGGCAGTGCCTTGTCGTTCATGCCATGATCGGCAACGAGACCCACTACGGCTCCCAGCTCTACAAAGCGCCGCACGCGATCATCGATCGCCCGATTAAAGGCGTCCGCCTCCGGCGCTCCCGGCGCGTGTGCATGTTGCACATAATCCGACAGCGACAAATAAAGCAGCTGGGCCATGCCGCGCTCGAGCAGTGCGATCCCGGCATCGAGCACGAACAGAGACAGATCGGCCGAATACATGTCCGGTCTGCCGCGCCCGACCAGCGCCTCGACTTTGGTATCGGCGCATTCGGACGAAAAGCAGATGCCTTCGAGGTTGCGCCCGAGCAATTTGCGCAATTTGTCCTTGGCGGTAACGGTGGCGACCTGGATCCCGGCCTGCGCCATCCGCGCGAGGATCGTCTCACTGCGCATCTGGCTCTCGTCCGTCATCATGATCTCTTGTCCGCTCTCGCGGTCGAGATAGTAGTTGCCGGCGATACCGTGCACGGCGGGCGGCGCTCCGGTGACGATCGAGACGTTATTGGGGTTGGTGAAGGTCGGCACCACCGCGTCCGCGACGCCGAGGTAACCGTAACGGCGAAACGAGCCTATGGTCGGGAAGACGTCCTCGGGTATGCCGCGCTCGAGATACTCGGGGTCGCACCCGTCAACACAGATGATGACTGTCGGCTGCTGCGGCTTGCGGTATTCCCGCCCATTCAACTTGACTCTCTCGGACATGGCCTCGTTGCCTCCTTCGCACATCCATACCTTACTTGCCTAGGGATGTGCAGCGCGCGCCGGGGTGCTTAGCGACGCGGTGACCCGCGGCGGTCAAACTGCTATCGTTTTCGCGTCGCAAGAAGGAGACATCGGCATGAGCTCGAAGGGAAAGGTCGCTCTCGTCACTGGCGGCGGAAGCGGTATCGGTAAGGCGGCGGCGGTCGCCCTCGCCGAAGAGGGTTTTGCCGCGGTGATCGGCGGTCGGCGCAAGGAACGTCTGGAAGAAGTGGCGCGCGAGATCGAAGGCTTCGGCGGGCAGGTGTTGGCGGTGCCGACCGACGTCACCGATCCTGCGTCGGTCGAGAACATCTTCGCGAAAACGAAGGAGCGTTTCGGCCGACTCGACGTGCTCTTCAACAATGCCGGCTTCGGCGCGGCGGCGCCGATCGAGGAATTGCCGTTCGAGCGCTGGAAGGCGGTCGTCGATGCCAATCTGACGGGCGCCTTCCTGTGCACGCAGCAGGCGATCCGCATCATGAAGGCGCAGGACCCGAAGGGCGGGCGCATCGTCAACAACGGATCGATCTCGGCGCATGCGCCGCGGCCCTACTCGGTCGCCTACACGGCGACGAAGCACGCGATCACCGGCCTCACCAAATCGACCTCGCTCGACTGCCGGCAGTACGGCATCGCCTGCGGCCAG
>JAFASL010000847.1 GCA_019244535.1 Alphaproteobacteria bacterium | reverse complement strand
CTCGCGCTCAGGCGCCGCGTCGAGCCAGGCCGGAAATTCCGCTTTGGTCAGAGCGACGATCGGAACCGCGCCTTCGGATTTGTCGATTAGAGAAAACGCCATCTCGGTGCTCTCGCGACTTCGTGACGGCCGGCACAATGACCGGCCGGGTTATTTCGAGCAAGGCGAAGCGGTCGGACAGAGTTCCTTGAAGCGGATCACCAACGGCATGAAAAAGACCGGGACGGTGATGGACAGCGGCAGCATTCTCGCATCGTCGGTCACGACCAGCTCGACTTTGCGCGGCGCATCATCGGGGTCGCCATCCTCACTGGTCTCGCCCTTAAAGCCGGCGATCGGGCGCAGCGTAAGTTCGGCCCGCAGCGTGCCATCCGCCCGGTCGGTCTTCGGCAACATCCGCCCGACTATGTCGAAGCGCCGCGCGCCGTCGTAGACCGGTATCGCGAACGGGCTGCCCGGTCTTGCCGCGCGCAACGCCTCGCGGAGGCGTTCGAGCGCGGTCAGCGGATCGACCGAATTTTTGCGAAACGCTTCGGCGAGCGGCGGCTTCCGGCTCGTGTCGTCGGGCGCCCGCTCGGCAATAATCCCGCCGGTGCGGCGCACAAAACGCATGCTGACCCGGCTGTCGCGGCGCTTGTGCAGATCGTACAACGCCAGATAACGCGACGGCTCTGCCGTCCGGTCCACGGCGCGGCTTCCCTCGGCCGTCGCGGTCGCGCGAAATCGCGTAAACAGACGGGGAAGACCCTCGGTGGCGATTTCGATCTGGTCCTGGTATCCGGCCCCGCGGTCCCGCAAGGTTAACCGGATATTCCCCGCGGGAAGACCAGCCCAGTAAGCGCTGTAGCTCGCGACGAAATCTTCGGCGACCGACGGAGCAGCCGGCGCCACGACCAGCAGGAGACTGATCGCGGAGGCGGCCCATCTGAATGGTTGGCACCAGCTGTGCAGCACGGCCTCAGACCGGAATGTAATTCCAGCGCGCACCGTTCCAGACGATTTTCTCGCCGCCCGGAAACAGCAGCTCAATGGCGCCTGAAGGCGAGCGGGTCCGCTTGACCTTCCCCGCGGCGCCCAAAGCCTCGGCCTCCCAGCGATCGGTAAGGGCGAGCCCGATTCGGCTCGGGCTCAGCCCGTCTTTCTGCAGCGCTATTGCGTCATCGAGAAGCTCGCGGACAATGCTCATGTCGAGACCCCGCCCTTTAGGCTAAGGCGCGAGTTCGGCCACCGTGTCGTCAGGCAGCCGGCCTTGCGCCCGATATTGCCCGATCTTAACGAGCAACGGCGCATCGGACACGGTATAAAGGATGGCATCCATATTACCGGTATTGAGGTGGCGGCGCCACGCAAAAGGCGGCACGACAAAGATGTCGTTTGCCCGCCATTCGAAGCCTTGCCCGGCCAACTCCGTGACGCCTTCGCCTTCGATCGCGATATAGAGCGTGCTCGCGGTCTCTCGCTTGAACCGGGTCGCCTCGCCCGGGCGGAGCAGCTGCGCCCGATAATCCAAGGTCGGAAACAGCGAGGCTCCCGTCGCCGGGTTGACAAACCTGAGGGTAAGCGCGTCGTACGGATCGCCCTCCTCGCGGCGCAGGCGGGCGAGCGCTTCCCGGATATCGGCGCCGCGGTAGTGGAACATTGGCGTTGTGTCTCGCCCAAAGCCGCGCCGATGCGGGACAAAGCCGGGCACCAGACCGCCTTGGCCGTAAAGCCTCTGCGAGTCCCGGGCTCCGGACCACCCGCTGCGCTCGGGCATTGCCGTCGGTTTCTCCCGGATACGCCTCGTCGAGCCACACGCAATCGAGAAATTCCATCAACGGAAAATCCAATACGTCGACCCACATGACCGGCTCGTCACCGTCATTGCCGTGATCGTGCCAGGTGCCGTTCGGAGTGAGGATCAGGTCGCCCCGCGCGGCCTCGCAGCGTTCCCCGTCGATCGTCGTGTAGCCGCCCTCCTCCGACAGAATGGTGCGGCTGGCATTCGGCGTGTGGATGTGCACCGGCGCGACATCGCCCGGGTTGTAGATGGATACCGCACAGCGGATCGTGCTCGTGACCTGCAGACGACCGCCGAGCCCGGGGTTGGTCAGCAGAAACTGCTGGCGTTCGGCGAATTCGATCGGCGACACGTTGCTGGCGCGCGCGATCTCGGCAATGCGGTCGAGATAAGGAGAGATCTCGGCCCAACGCCAGTGATGGGCAACCGGCTTGAGCTGGGCAGCCCCGACCCGGCCGGCAGCGATTTGCCCCTCGGCATCGAAACCCGTTTCGCGAAACCACGGGCGTTGCGCCGGTGCGTTCGCCTCCGTTCGCAGCCAGATATGCAGCTTCCCGGCTTCGTGGTTCAGCTGCTCCATGGCTTGCCGCGCGCCGACAGACGTTGCCGTGGTCGTCATAGCAGTTCCCTCGCTCGGGCAAACAATTTCAGATCGGCGACGAGCCCCTCATCGCGTTCGATCCCATATTCGCGACGCTCGGTGTCCGATTTTTCGAGCACCGTCAGAACCGCCGGGTCGCCGGTTTCGAAGACGCGCAGGTTCCGGCCGTTC
>JAFASL010000809.1 GCA_019244535.1 Alphaproteobacteria bacterium | reverse complement strand
TCCTTGGGCAAGGTTACCGAATCGGTGGCCGTCCATCCTCCGCCAAAGGCGGGACAGCCCATCGCAAACTATGGGGAAGACCGATGCAAGAGGCTCTCGTCATTCGCCGCGAGACGCACATCCCGGCGCCCCCTGCCGCGGTATTCGCCTTCCTGACCGATCCAGAGAAGATCCTGCGCTGGATGGGAACGGAGGCCCAGGTCGAGCCGCAGCCCGGCGGGCTCTATCTCGTCAATGTCACCGGCGCTCGCTTCGCCCGCGGCTCCTTCCGCGAGGTGGTCCCGGTGCACCGGCTGGCCTACAGCTTCGGCTGGGACGGCAGCGAGGCGGTGCCGCCGGGGTCGAGCCTGGTCGAGATCGACCTGATCGAGCAGCCGCCGGACGGAACCTTGCTGCGCCTGGACCCACACCGGCCTGCCCAATGCCGAGCAATGCGCCGGCCATGCCGAAGGCTGGGCCAATTACCTCGGCCGGCTGGCCGTGGTTGCGGCCGGGCGCGACCCGGGCCCGGACCCCTTCCACGGCCGCACCGGCCGGGAGTGACCCCGTTCCGCTCTTGAGATCGTCGCAGCTTCGCCTATTACACTGTGAGTGGCCCTCCCCTCTCCGATTGCCTGGCTGGTGGACGAGGCCAGTACCTCGCCCGGCCCTGACCGGTTTCTGGCCGAGCTCGGCGGCCGGCTGTTGTCCGATGGGCTGCCGCTGGCCGGGGGCGCGCTGACCTTGGCGGTGCCCCACCCGATCATCGCCCGCCGCACCTGGCTGTGGCGGGCGGAAAGCGGGGTGGTGATCGAGGCGCTGGGCTTCGCCGGCGGTCCGCTCGGCGCGGCCGGGCGCGACTGGTTGGCCGGGCTAGGCCCGGTGCACGAGGACACAATCGGTCCGGCATCGCACAGTCCGGTGCTGGGCTGGGCCGCGACCCGGCCGTTTGGCACCGCCGAGGCCGGGAGGCTGCGCCAAGCCGCGCGTTTCGCGGCGGCGCCGTTGGCTGCGCTCGCCGCACGGACGGCGCTGGGAGCGTTGCTCGAGGCCTATCTCGGCCGGCGCAGCGCGGCCCGGGTACAGGCGGGCGCGCTGCGCCGCGGCACCGGGGAGACAATCCGGGCCGTGCTGCTCTCGGCCGATCTGCGCGACTTCACCGCGCTCTCCGAGGCGACCGAGCCTGCGGCGATGATCGCCGCGCTCGACGCCTGGTTCGACCGCGTCGCTGGGGCGGTGCACGCCTTCGGCGGCGAGGTGCTGAAGTTTATCGGCGATGGCGTGCTGGCGATCTTCCCGGTTACCGGCGCGCCGGCCGCGGCCTGCGACGCGGCGCTGCGCGCGGTCGCCGCCGCGCGCGCGGGCATGGCTCATCTCGATAAGGCCCGGCAGGCGCAGGGGCTGCCGCCGCTGCCCTTCGGCGCAGCACTGCATCTCGGCGAGATCCTGTGGGGCAATATCGGCGCGGCCGACCGGCTCGACTTCACCGCGATCGGCCCCGCAGTCAATCTGGTCAGCCGGCTCGAAGGGCTGTGCCGGCCGCTCGGCCGGTCGGTGCTGGTCTCGGGCGCGGTCGCCGCCGAGACCACGACGCCGCTGATGCCGCTCGGCGAACACATGCTGCGCGGCATCGCGTCACCCTGCGCCGTCTTCACCCTGCCGGATGCGTAAGCGGATTGTGGGTTCAGGACACGAGCGAGTGTGCGACGACGTGCGTTATCGGCAGCGAGAGAACGATTGAACCAGCCGGTAGCTGGTCGGCTTGTGGGTGGGGCTGACGTTCGATAGGGGATTATAAACCCTCCCGGTCGCCCCAACCGGTTTCATAAAAGTTTAACTTTCAGTCTAATTAACCCGTTCTCATACTTTCGCGCTATCGACCGGAATACCGGCGACTGAGTGCAGGCTCCTGCTCTAGGGAGGAGGGATCATGCGCAAGCTCCAGGTCATTTTGACCGCCGCTGCGGCCGTTGCTCTTTTCGCGTCCCCGGCATCGGCCGAATTGGGTTCCGACAACCCGACCGATGCCACGCTGGTGACGCAGCGGGAAGTGGAAGCGGGATGCGACACCTCGACAACCCCGCCGACCTGCCCTTCGGGCACGGCCAACATCTTCAATTCGGCAAGCTTCGACATTGCTTCTCCGCCGGCCGGAACAATGTTCGCCCCGGCCAAGCGCGTTCGCCGTGACAGGTTCGGGGTCGTCGGCGCGTTCATGCTGAATAACGGGCTGACGGAGAAGGACCTCGACAATCTCGTCTACCCCGACGCCACGAAGGCCGAAAAGGATAAGCTGGTCGAGGGCCTGCAGTTTTTTACGATGTTCCATACCGCCGCTCAAGGTCTGGGCCCGATCAACAATCAGCCGGCTTGTATCGGCTGCCATCTCAACGCAGCCGAAGCAGTCAAGAGCAAAGGGCTGCTGCAGGGCCAAGATTGCCTTCCCCCGAATTTGAATTCCACTTGCAGCAATGTGTCCAACGTCACGCGCGCGGCGCACTCGACGCCGACCAATTTCGAGTTCACCTCACTCGATCCCAATACCGGCGGCGGCCGCGCACCCGATAATCTCGATGCCCTTACAAATACTGGGAGAACGGCGGCCTTCACGACCTTCGGCGATTTCGACCCCAAGCACACTGACGCCGCCAGCAACCCCACCGGAATCGGCTTTTTCGATCCGCTCGACGGAACGACCGCAAACATCGTGACCGGCAAGACAGCGCAGCCGTTCGGAGGGTTTGTGCAGCATCACCGGCCCGCCGGTCTCGACTGCCTGACAAAACCGCTGCCTCCCGTCGCGCTCGACGCAAATTTGAACGGCTCCCTCAGTCTGCCGAGCGGCACCTTCCGACGCAGCGTGGGACAGCGCGCGGGTCCGCCCTATATCGGCCGCGGCCTGATGGAGGCAGTGCCGACGGTGGACATCGCCGCGAATGTAGGCGGTGTTCAAAACGGTCAATCCTCGCTCGGCAATTTCGCCGCGGCACTGCAATGTCCCGCTGCCGGCTGCATCTCCGGCAAAGCCAACATGATTCCCCGCAGTTTCACCGTACACAGCGCATCGACCGACCTGCAGAACGGCACCGTGACCGGCTTTGTCGGCGGGGTGGGCCGCTTCGGGTTGCGAGCGAACGGGGTCGAAATTCTGCAGTTCATCATGGGCGGCCTGCAGGGAGAACTCTCAATCACTAGCTTATTCAACGGCGCTGAGATTGTCTTTCCCACCCTGTTCCCGGGCGGGACGACAGAAACCATAGAGCCGTTGACGTGTGCGATGGGGCTTTCAGAGACCTTCGGTCAGCCAGCAAGTGTGCTGCCACCGCCGCCGTTCCCACCGCCTGGGCCAGTCAACCTCAACACGCTTGAGGTCCACCTCTCCACTCCCTTCAGCGAGCGAAACTTCCTCCGCAACACGTCATTGCCCGAGTTCGGCGCTGCGCTGCTCGACGTGCTGCAATCGCGTGACCCTGGGAAGCCCCTGCGCGGCAACGGCAAGGCAGCGATGGTCCAGCGCGGAGCGCAGCTGTTCGGCATCGATCTGATAGCGTTTGCCAACCGTACCGTCGGCGGCGCCATGATGGCGGGGGGCGATGGGCGCGACGACAATGCAATCAATCAAACCGATCGCAAGCTGAACTGCGTCGGCTGCCACATACCGATCAGCAAAACCGGTCAGTCGCCGGCCGATGTAGGGGCGCAGCATCTCACCAACGTGTGGGCGCCGATCTTCTCGGATCTGCTCCTCCATCACATGCCCGTCATCGATGGGGAGCGCGTGACGACAAATGGATTGCCGCGCAATGTTGTGGCCATCTC
>JAFASL010000798.1 GCA_019244535.1 Alphaproteobacteria bacterium | reverse complement strand
CAATCGCCTGACCCACGTCGCTGACGGCGTGATCCATGCCGCCACCGACGCATCGCTGGCGGCACGGCTCGTTACGTTGTTCCGGCAGATCACCGCTGTGGTCGAGCAGTTTTGTCCGGACGAAGCCGCGGTCGAGGAGACTTTTGTTAACCGCAACCCGTCCTCGACCTTGCGGCTGGGCGCGGCTCGGGGGGCCGTGCTGCTCGCCCCCGCCGAGCGTGGGCTGCCCGTCGCCGAGTATTCGGCCAACCTCGTCAAAAAGGCAGTGGTCGGCGCCGGCCACGCCGAAAAGTCCCAGGTGCAACTCATGGTGCGCCGGCTGCTGCCCGGCTGCGACGGAGGCGAGCCCGACGCCGCCGATGCGCTCGCCGTCGCGATCTGCCATGCGCATCACGCCGCCCTCCGGCCCCTCTTGAGCGGGCGCGCATGATCGCCTCGCTCGCCGGCATCGTCGAGCATATCGAGGACGATGCTGCCGTCATCGACGTGGGCGGCGTCGGCTATCTCGCCTTCTGCTCGACGCGGACTATCGGCCGCCTGCCGCCCGTAGGCTCCTCGGCTCGGCTCCTGATCGAGACGCATGTCCGCGAAGACCACATCCACCTGTACGGATTCATCGACGCTGCCGAGCGCGACTGGTTTCGCCTGTTGACGACGGTGCAGGGTGTCGGTGCGCGCCTTGCGCTCTCGATCCTCTCGGCCGTGGCGCCTGAGCCTCTCGGCCGTGCGATTTTGACTCAGGACCAGGCGGCGCTCTCGCAAGCCGACGGCGTCGGGCCGCGGCTGGCGGCCCGAATAATCAATGAATTGCGCGACAAGCTGGGCAGCATCGCAAGCTCGACGGCGCCTTCTCCGGCCGCATTGCCCAATGAGCGGGTCAACCGCGCCGGGCCCGCCGCCGACGCGGTCTCGGCATTGGAGAACCTCGGCATCGGCCACACCGAAGCGCTTGGCGCAATCGCGGCGGCGACCCACCGGTTCGGCAATGAAGCCGCGGCCGATGTGCTGATCAAAGCCGGCCTTGAGGAGCTGGCGCGATGAACGATGCCACACTCCGCGTCGTCGCCCCGCAGCAAGCCGAGCAGGACACAGCTGAGAGTTCGGTCCGGCCCGCCACCCTCGGTGAATTCGTCGGCCAGCACCAGCTGCGGGACAACCTGCGCGTCTTTATCGATGCGGCAAAGAACCGTGGCGAGGCGCTCGACCACGTGCTGCTCTTTGGCCCTCCCGGGCTCGGGAAGACGACGCTTGCACAAATCGTCGCCCGCGAAATGGGTGTGGACTTGCACGCCACCGCCGGCCCGGTAATTCAGCGCGCCGCCGATCTCGTCGCGATGCTCAGCAAGCTCGCGCCGCGCGAGGTGCTGTTCATCGACGAGATCCACCGTCTGCCGCCTGCGGCGGAGGAATACCTCTACCCGGCGATGGAGGATCACCAGATCGATCTGGTGATCGGTCAGGGACCCGGGGCACGTTCGATTCGCTATCGTCTCGCGCCTTTTACCTTGATCGGGGCGACAACGCGCTCCGGCCTGATCACGCGGCCGCTGCGCGAGCGCTTTGGCATTCCGCTGCGTCTGGTGTTCTACGAGCCGGCCGAGCTGGGAGAGATCACCAGCCGTGCTGCGCGCCTCCTCGGCATCGACTTGCGCCCCGACGGCGCCGCGGAGATTGCGCAGCGGTCGCGCGGCACTCCGCGGGTCGCGATACGCCTGTTGCGCCGGGTCCGTGACTTCGCTGCTATCAACGGTGCGGCGAGCATTGATGCCGCCGATGCCGACGCGGCGCTGCTTCGGCTCGATGTCGATGCGCGCGGTCTTGATGGCATGGACCGGCGCTACCTGCGTTGCATTGCCAATAATTACGAAGGCGGTCCGGTCGGGGTCGAGACGATCGCTGCGGCGATCGGCGACGAACGCGACGTCGTCGAGGAAGTCATCGAGCCTTACTTGCTCCAGGAGGGCTTCGTCCAGCGCACGCCGCGCGGCCGCATGCTGACGCGCGTTGCTTACCGCCATCTCGATATCCCAATGCCGGCAAGCCTGCCCGCTCAGCTCGATCTTCTCGCGCAGCTGCCAATCGAGGCAGACAACTCACGCTGACGCCAAGAATTGTCCAAATTGACGCCATAAAGGGCCGACAACAATGCAGCCTAATGCTATCGACACGCTTCCGCTTGCCGGATCGATTTCTCATGACCTCTCGATTATCGGGCTGTTCCTGCAGTCCGATGCCATCGTCAAGCTGGTGATGTTGATCCTGTTGCTCGCATCGTTCTGGTCATGGGCGGTCATATTCGACAAGGCGCTGCGGATCCGGCGGTTGCGGCACGCGGCATCGAGCTTTGAGGAGAACTTCTGGTCCGGCGGCTCGCTCGACGATCTCTACGAGCGGGTCGGTCAGCGCCCGCCTGACCCGATGACCGCGGTGTTTTCCGCGGCGATGCGCGAATGGCGGCGCAGCGCAGCGAAGAACTTGCTTGGCACGCCCGGCATGCGGGCGAGCCTCCAGCAGCGCATCGAGCGGGTGATGAATGTGACGGTCGGCCGCGAGATGGAGCGCGTCGAGCGGTTTATGGCTTTCCTCGCTACGGTCGGCTCGACGGCGCCCTTTGTCGGTCTGTTTGGCACCGTCTGGGGCATCATGGACAGCTTCCAGTCGATCGCCGCCTCCAAGAACACGAGCCTTGCGGTGGTCGCCCCCGGCATTGCCGAATCCTTGTTCGCAACCGCGCTGGGGTTGGTCGCGGCGATCCCGGCGGTCATCGCCTACAACAAGCTGGCCACCGATTTCGGGCGTTACGCCGGGCGGCTCGAGGCCTTTGCCAGCGAGTTCAGCGCGATCCTGTCGCGCCAACTCGACGAGCGTCCGTGACGATGGCGGCGTCGGGTCTCAGCGGCAACGGCCATCGCCTGCCCGGGCGGTATCGCCCGATGTCGGAGATCAATGTGACGCCGCTCGTCGACGTCATGCTCGTGCTGCTGGTCGTCTTTATGGTGGCGGCGCCGCTGCTTACCGTCGGGGTGCCGGTCGATCTGCCGCAGACCCAGGCGCCGCCGATCACCGAACCGAAAGAACCCCTCGTCATCACGATAAACGGGGAAGGCCGCATTTTCATCCAGGAGACCGAGGTTCCGACTGATTCGCTAATCCCGCGCCTGCAGGCGATCACCGCCAGCAACTCCGATGCGCCGCTCTATGTGCGCGGCGACAAGGCGATCAATTACGGACGGGTCGTCGAGGTGATGAGCCTCGTCGGTGCCGCGGGGTACCACAAGGTGTCGCTGATCGCCGAAGCGCCAAAGGGCGCCGCTGGCAAGGTGACCCCTGGCGGAACCCCGCCAGACCGTCCCGCGCGGGCGGCCAAGCGCTGAGTCAGCCGCGCAGCTGCCGCCGATGAGCTTCGCGCTCGCAGAACCCGGCCTGACCGGAGCCGCCGAGGTTTCCGACGAGATGCCCGAGGGCATCGGCTCCTGCGGCCTCGCATTGTCGGCTGCGCTGCATCTGGTCCTCGGCGGTGTGCTGATCGTCGGCCTGCCACGCCTCTTCGATCCCCCGCCGATCGAAGAGATGCCCGTCGCTGTCGAACTCGTCGCGATTGCGCCGGAGACGAGGGCCACTCACCCGAACCCCAACCTGCCGCGGCCGGATGCAAAGCCGGATGTGCCGGAAGCTCAAGCGCCCCCGCCGAAACCGCAGCAAAAACCCGAACCACCGAAACCTGCGCCAGTCCCACCGCCGGTGGCAGCCGCTTCACCGCCGACGGAACAGCCGGCGCTGCCGGAAGCCAAGCCGGAGCCGCCGCCCCCGCCAAGACCGCCAGAGCCCAAGCCTGAGGCAAAGCCGGTGGAGAAGCTCGATGTGCCCAAGCCCAGGGAAAAGCCAGAGCCGCCACGGCAGATGGCCAAGCTCGAGACGAAACCGGAAGAAAAGAAGGCTGAGGAGAAGAAATACGACCCTCGGCAATTCGATGCGCTGCTGAAAAACCTAGCGCCGGTGCAGACGGCAGTAGCCCCAGACGCCCCGCCGCAGAACCCGCGCGTTGCATCGGCCCGCGCCTCTTCGCAGCCCAGGGCGCCTCTCGGCAGCCAGCTCAGCGCGAGCGAACTCGATATGGTCCGTCACCAGATTGCACATTGCTGGAATGTTCCCGCCGGCGCTCGCGACGCGAAAGACCTCGTCGTGGAAATAAAGGTCGTCGTCGATCCGGATGGCACGGTGCGCCAGGCGACGATCGTCGATCAGGGGCGCCTCGGCGATTCCTTCTTCCGCGCCGCAGCCGAGAGCGCACGGCGCGCCTTTTTCAACCCGCAATGCCGACCGTTGCACCTGCCCCCCGAGAAATACGCGATCTGGAAGGACCTCGTCGTCGACTTTAGCCCAAGGGATGTCTTATGAGGAAAAGCTGCCGAATCCCGGCCGGTGCGATTTTTGCGGCGCTGATCGCGCTGCCCTGCCTGGGGGTTCCCGCGCGCGCCGAACTGCGCATCGACATCACCAGCGGCCATGTCGAGCCGATGCCGATCGCGATCCCCGCCTTTCCTGGTGGCTCTCCGAACGAAAGCCAGGCGGGACGCGACATCGCCGGCGTAGTCTCGGCCGATCTCGAGCGTTCCGGGCTGTTTCGTCCGATCGACCCGCGCAGCTTCATCCAGAATGTTTCGCTAGGCGATACCCAGCCGCGGTTTCCCGACTGGCGCCAGATCAACGCCCAGGCCCTTGTTACGGGCTCGGTTCAAACGCAGGGGGACGGCAGACTGCGGGTCGAGTTTCGGCTGTGGGACGTGTTCGCCGAGCAGCAACTGGCCGGGTACGGCTACACCACCACTCAGCAGAACTGGCGACGAATCGCTCACATCATCGCCGATGAGATCTATAAGCGAATTACCGGCGAGGACGGCTATTTCGATACCCGCATCGTCTATGTCGCGGAATCGGGGCCCGCCGAGAAGCGAGTGAAGCGCCTTTCGATTATGGACCAGGACGGCGCCAATAACCGCTTTTTGACGGACGGCCACGCACTGGTTCTGACGCCGCGCTTTTCCCCGACGGCGCAGGAGATTACCTATCTGTCGTACGGTAGCGGAGCGCCGCGAGTTTATCTCTTCAATATTGACACCGGCCAACAGGAAGTCGTCGGCGATTTTCCCGGGATGACCTTTGCCCCGCGGTTTTCGCCCGACGGCAACCGGGTTGTCCTCAGCCGCGCAGAGAACGGAACTACCAATCTTTATGTGCTTGACCTCCGCACGCGCCGCGCCACCAGGCTGACCGACAGCCAGGCGATCGACACTTCGCCCTGCTTCTCGCCGGACGGCAGCAAAATCGTCTTCAACTCCGACCGTGGCGGCTCGCAGCAGCTGTATGTAATGAACTCCGATGGCAGCGGGGTGAAGCGCATTAGCTTCGGTTCCGGCAAATACGGCACACCAGTCTGGTCGCCGCGCGGCGATCTGGTCGCCTTCACCAAAATCGAGGGCGGCTCCTTCTTTATCGGCGTAATGCGACCGGACGGCTCGGGAGAGCGCCTGCTGACGCGGGATTTCCTGGTCGAGGGTCCGACCTGGGCGCCAAATGGCCGGGTTCTAATGTATTTCCGGCAATCGCCGACCGATTCGCGCGGGCACGGTGGATCGACCCGCCTATTCTCGATCGACTTGACCGGTTCGAACCAGCGCGAAGTGGTGACCTCGCAGGATGCTTCGGATCCGGCCTGGTCGCCTCTGCTCCGTTAACTGAGGAGGGAGCGCGGCCTGTGGCCGCTTGCGTGAATGAAGTTTCTGACACAAGGGGGATTAGGGGATGCGTACGAGAATAACCGGCATTTTCGGCGGGCTTATGCTGCTGCTGGCCGCCGCGTGCAGCAGCGCGCCGGAGACCGCGCCAGGCGGACCTGGGGGGCCCGGCGGACCGGGAGCAGGCGGACCTCGGGGAGTCGGCGCGGGCAGCTTTGCACCGGGGTCGCAGCAGGATCTGGAAGCAAGTGCCGGGGACCGCATTTTCTTCGCGTTTGACCGCTCGGACATCACGCCTGAATCACAGGAAATCCTGGCGCGACAGGCAGAGTGGCTGCGGCGCTATCCTAACGTGACGGTCACGATCGAGGGCCATTGCGACGAACGCGGCACCCGCGAGTACAACCTCGCGCTCGGCGAGCGTCGCGCTCAAGCCGCGAAGAACGTCTTGGTCGCGTTGGGCATTCCGGCTTCCCGCATATCAACCATCAGCTACGGCAAGGAGCGCCCCGCCGTTGTGGGCTCGACCGAAGAAGCCTACGCGCAGAACCGGCGCGCAGTAACGACTGTGAATTGAGCGCCCTACCAGATTTGCAAATCTCGGCTGGAGTGGTAACCGGGCGACATGTGGGGCACCGCCAGGACGAGCGAGGCGGCGCCCTTTTTTTGCCCTAAAGGCATCCTAGTAGGGGTTCTTTGCTCAATCCGCGCCGCTAGTCTCTCGGGCGGCGTCGAGACGACTCTCCCCCGGCTCATGCGCGATCTCGAGAGGCTCCTGATGACACGGCGTCCGACCTTGCGCCCTCCTCACTCGATCTTGCTCTTTTCTCTGATCGCTATAGCCACGCCGAACCCGGGCGCCCAGGCTCAGGAGCGGACCATGCAGGATCGCTTGGATCACTTGGAGCGCGATCTGAGCATGCTGCAGCGGCAGGTATACCGGGGGAGCGCTCCCCAAACCGCCAGCGCAGGGTCGACAGCAGTCGATGCCGAGTTGCGAATGGATCGGCTGGAAGCGCAAATGCGGGAGCTGACCGGTCGGGTCGAGGACGCGGTGAACGGGGTCGATCAACTGCGCCGCCGTCTTGAGCAGATCAACAGCGACATCGATCTTCGCTTCAGCCAAGGCCAGGGATCGCCTAGCCAGGGGTCGCCCAGGAACCGGGCGCCGAACGCGCACGCTTCTGCCGGGATAACCGATGCTACTCCCGGATCACAGCTCGCGATGCGAGCTGCGCCTCCGGCCGGTCCGGCTCAGGTAAAGCCAGCGCTCGATCCGGTGCTGCCCCCAACCTTTACGCCGCCGCCGGATCACTCGACCGGGATAGGCACTCTCACTCCCCCCGGGGCGACCTTCGGCCTGCCGCCGGGCGCAACGCAACCAGCCCCCGACACCACCAATGTCGCGGTCGCGGGGACGCTCCGCCCCCCAACGGCAGGCGAGCTGCCCGGCGGTTCCGCTTCTGACCAATACAACGCCGCGTTTGGTCTTCTGAAGCAAGCCGACTACCCCGCCGCCGAAGATGCCTTCAAGGCATTCATCGCGCAGCATCCTAGGGACAATCTGGCGGGAAGCGCCCAATATTGGCTGGGCGAGACCTATTACGCGCGCGGACGCTACGCAGAAGCCGCCGGCGCCTTTGCCGAGGGCTATAAAAACTACCCAAAAGGGACTAAGGCCGCCGACGATCTGTTGAAACTCGGCATGTCGCTCGCCCGAGCCAACCAGAGGCAGAACGCCTGCATTGCTTTCGCGCAGCTCGATCGCGATTTCCCGCAGCCCGGCGCTGCCATCAGAGATCGGGCGAGCGCCGAAAAAAAGCGGCTGGGTTGCTGACGCAAGAACCAGCGAGCGAACCTCTGTCCTTTGCCGAGTTTTCGGCATCGCTTGCCTCGCTCGCACGGTTTGAAGGCTCACCCTTTCTTGCGGTAGCCGTTTCCGGCGGTCCCGATAGCTTGGCGCTCGCCATTCTGGCGGATCGCTGGGCGCGCGAGAGGAATGGCGAAATCCGTGCGCTTACAGTCGATCATCGGCTGCGCCCGGAAAGCGGGGAAGAAGCCCGGCGGCTTGGAGGCTGGCTGTCAGCACGAGGCATTCGCCATGAGGTGCTGGCGTGGTCGGGCGAGAAGCGGCGAACCGGGATCCAACATGCGGCGCGGGTCGCGCGCTACCGTCTGCTTGAAGATTGGTGTCGCTCGAACGGCTGCCTGACTTTGTTGACCGGTCACCATCGGGATGACCAGATCGAGACGCATTTGATCCGCCGCCGGGCGCGCAGCGGTCCGGACGGCCTCGCCGGGATGTCGGCGGTGCGCGAGCTTTCGGACTGCCGCTTGCTGCGCCCGCTGCTCGCCGTCCCGCGGGATCGCCTCGCCGCATTTCTCGAAGCCGAGCGGCAGCCTTTCATAAATGACCCCAGCAATTTTGATCCTCGTTTCGAACGGTCTCGCTTGCGGCGCAGCGCTTGCATCCCGGCGGCAGAAGCGCGCCGTTCCGCCTTGCCGGACGAAATCCGTGCATTAGGCCGCGCGCGAGTGACCTGCGAGCAGGCGATGGACGATCTTTTCGCACGGTATGTTGCCTTGCATCCCGCAGGGTTCGCCGTGCTCGATCCCGCCGTGTTCCGGGAAATTCCGTGCGACATGGCATATCGGCTGCTTTCGGCGCTCACCACAGCAGTCGCCGGTGCTGAGTATCCGCCTCGACGAGAACGCATTGCCCGTCTGTGCCTGGCGCTGAGCGCGGCTGATAGGCGCGGGTACACGTTGGGCGGGTGCCGCTTCATTTTCTGGCGAGACAAGATCTTAGTGACGCGCGAACTCGCCAAAGCGCCGGCGGCTTTCCGGCTCAGCCCGGGCGAACGGGTCACCTGGGATCGACGATTTGACATTATGATGCCGCAGACCGCGAGCAACCGGTTCACGTTTGGCTATCTGGGTGTCCGCGAGGCCCCTCGGCTCGATCGCGAGTCTCCAAAGCTGAGGCAGATCTCTCTGCCCCGCTTGCTTTTTTCAATTTTGCCGAGCGTGTGGGACGAAAAGGGCATCGCAGCGGTTCCTCATATAAGGTACATGCGCGAGGGTGTCGTCGGCTTGCCGCAGCTTGTGTTTAGACCCGTTAATCCATTGACGCAGGCGGCCTTTGCCGTTGTTAAACACCGCTGGCGTCTTATCTGTAAATCGGGCGAAAATTGTCGCGGGCCCGGCTCGGGAAGGGTAGTCTGAGTACGCGATGCCCAGCTCGGTATGAAAGGCGTTCGTCGTGAATAATTTCGGCAAGAATCTCGCCCTCTGGATCGTCATCGGGCTGCTTCTCGTCGCACTCTTTAACCTTTTTCAAACTTCCTCCAGCCGCGGGCCGCAAGCGACGCTCGCTTTCTCGGACTTCTTGAACGACGTGAACCGTGGCCAGGTTGCCGATGTCACGATCCAGGGCAACAACATCAGCGGTCATTTCACCGACAGCCGGGCATTCACCACCTACGCGCCGAACGATCCCGGCCTCGTCAGCCGGCTGACCGACAAGGGTGTGCGCATTACCGCCGCCCCGGTCGACGAAAACGTGCCCTCATTGTTCGGCGTGCTCATCTCCTGGTTCCCGATGCTCCTGCTTATCGGCGTCTGGATCTTCTTTATGCGTCAGATGCAGGGCGGCGGCGGCCGGGCGATGGGCTTTGGCAAAAGCCGGGCGCGGCTGCTGACCGAAAAGGTCGGGCGCATTACTTTCGAGGATGTGGCCGGCATCGACGAGGCCAAGCAGGAGCTCGAGGAGATCGTCGAATACCTGAAGGACCCGCAGAAGTTTCAGCGGCTCGGCGGAAAGATCCCTAAAGGCGTGCTGTTGGTGGGTTCGCCGGGCACTGGGAAGACCTTGCTGGCGCGCGCCATCGCCGGCGAGGCGAATGTGCCGTTCTTTACGATTTCCGGCTCCGATTTTGTAGAGATGTTTGTCGGCGTCGGCGCGAGCCGGGTGCGCGACATGTTCGAGCAGGGCAAGAAAAATGCGCCCTGCATCATCTTCATCGACGAGATCGATGCGGTCGGGCGGCACCGCGGCGCCGGTCTCGGCGGCGGCAATGACGAGCGCGAGCAGACCCTTAATCAGCTGCTGGTCGAGATGGACGGCTTCGAAGCGAATGAGGGCGTGATCCTGATCGCGGCGACCAATCGTCCGGATGTGCTCGACCCGGCCCTGCTGCGGCCCGGGCGGTTCGATCGTCAGGTCGTCGTTCCCAACCCCGACGTTGTCGGCCGTGAAAAGATCCTCAAAGTACACATGCGCAAAGTGCCGCTATCCTCCGACGTGGATCCGAAGATCATTGCGCGCGGCACACCCGGCTTCTCTGGGGCCGACCTCGCTAACCTCGTCAACGAGGCGGCGCTGATGGCGGCGCGCAGAGGCAAGCGCTCGGTTGCGATGACCGAGTTCGAGCAGGCCAAGGACAAGGTCATGATGGGTGCCGAGCGGCGCTCGATGGTCATGACCGAGGACGAGAAGAAACTCACCGCCTATCACGAGGCCGGCCATGCGCTGTGCATGCTCTATGCGGAGGGCCACGAGCCGCTGCACAAGGTGACGATCATCCCGCGCGGTCGCGCTCTCGGCATCACGATGTTCCTGCCCGAGCGCGACAAATACAGCCAATCCAAGCTCGAGATCAAAGCCATGCTGGCGAGCCTTTTCGGTGGGCGTATCGCGGAGGAGCTCATCTTCGGGCCGGACAAGGTGACGACGGGCGCCGCGGACGACATCCGGCGCGCGACCGGTCTTGCACGCCGGATGGTGACCGAGTTCGGATTCAGCGAGAAGCTCGGACCGTTGCGCTACGCCGAAAACGAGGAGGAAGTGTTCCTCGGACACTCGGTCACGCAGCGCAAAAATGTTTCCGAGGCGACGGCGAAAGTCATCGACGAGGAGATCCGCCGCGTCGTCGACGAAGGTGAACAGACCGCGCGTGAGATTTTGACCTCGCACCTGGACGAACTGCATTCGCTGGCGAAGGGCTTGCTCGAATACGAGACCCTGTCGGCCGATGAGATCCGCCGGATTATCAAGGGCGAGCGGATCGTGCGCGAGACCTCGACCGGTCCTGTAACTGAGGAAGCGCGGCCCGGCCGGCGCAGCTCGGTGCCGCCTTCCGGGCGTCCGACCGGCCTTGAACCCGAGCCGCAGCCGGGAGGCTAAACTGCCAACCTCCGGCATCGCTCGTCCCGAATAAGGTCATTGCGAGGAGCGAAAACGACGAAGCAATCTCAGCCGTGCATAGTTGCGGGTGCGAGATGCTTCGTTGCGCTCGCAACAACGGTACGGCGCGACAAAAGCGGTCGCTGGCCCAGCGGGTGATGAACTCGCCGGCGCCTCTGTGGAAGCCCAACTCTTTAACGTTTCTTTTAATTGGCTCGATTAAACCTTTACAGTTTCCGCGTAACAGGCGCCGCGCCATCGGCTTGTAACGGCGTCGTTTACACAGTAAACTGGGACTACCTGATTTTAATCAATTTTTTGAGGGCGTGATGTCGCGGAAGCTCTTCGGCACCGACGGGATCCGCGGGACGGCCAATAGCGAGCCGATGACGCCGGAAACGGCGTTAAAAGTCGCGATGGCGGTCGGTGAGTGCTTTCAGAACGGGTCCCATAAGCACCTCGTCGTCATCGGCAAAGATACACGGCTTTCCGGCTATATGCTCGAACCGGCGCTGACCGCCGGTTTCGTAACGATGGGCATGGACGTCGTGCTCGTCGGCCCCTTGCCGACCCCTGCAATCGCAATGCTGACGCGCAGCCTGCGCGCCGATCTGGGCGTGGTGCTCTCAGCCTCGCATAACCCCTACGGAGATAACGGCATCAAGCTGTTCGGCCGCGACGGCTACAAGCTGTCGGACGAATTCGAGCAAAAGATCGAAACCTGCCTCGACAAGGGGCCGAGCCGGCGCGCCAGCCCGGCTGAACTCGGCCGCGTCAAGCGGCTCGATGACGCCGGCGGCCGGTACATAGAATTTGTCAAGCAGAGCTTTCCCAAAGGATTGCGGCTCGACGGGCTGCGCATCGTCGTCGATTGCGCGCACGGCGCCGCCTACAGGGTTGCCCCGACCGTATTCTGGGAACTCGGGGCCGAGGTGTTCTCGCTCGGTGTGTCGCCCGACGGGCTCAACATTAACCGCGAATGCGGCGCCTTAGAGCCCGAGCAGATGCGGCGCGAGGTTTTGGCGCGCCGGGCGGATATCGGGATTGCGCTCGACGGCGACGCCGATCGGCTGATCATTGCCGACGAGCGCGGCATCATTCTCGATGGCGATCAACTGATGGCGCTGATTGCGACGGGGCTGGCGCGCGGCGGGCGCCTCTCAGGCGGCGCGCTCGTGGCGACCGTCATGTCCAACCTGGGGCTCGAACGCTTTCTCGTCGGACACAACATTGGGCTGCATCGCACGGCCGTTGGCGACCGCCATGTTGTCGAGAAGATGCGCGCACTCGGCTGCAATCTCGGCGGCGAGCAGTCCGGCCACATCATCCTGTCCGATTATGCGACGACTGGCGATGGGCTGATCGCTGCACTTCAGGTGCTGGCCTCGATCGTCGAGACGAGCCGGCGCGCGAGCGAGGTTTGCCGGTTGTTCACGCCGGTGCCGCAGCTGCTGCGTAATGTGCGGTTTGCCGAAGGCGACCCGCTCGGATCGGCGGCGGTCAACCGCGCGATCGACGACGGCAAGGGCCGGCTCGGCACCGCCGGCCGCCTGGTGATCCGCAAGTCGGGCACCGAGCCGGTGATCCGCGTCATGGCCGAAGGCGAGGACGAGGAACTCGTCGCCGCGGTCGTTGACAATATCTGCGGTGCGATCGTCGGCGCCGTTGCCGTCACCGAAGAGAGCGGGTACCGGGTGGCGCGGCTCGGTTCGGCGCAAGCGGCCGAGTAGCCGTGCGCGGCCGGGTGCTGATCATCGCCGGCTCCGATTCCGGCGGCGGCGCCGGCATCCAGGCCGACATCAAGACCGTCTCGATGCTCGAGGCATATGCGGCGACGGCGATCACCGCACTAACGGCGCAAAACACCGAGGGGGTCTTTGGGGTATTGGCGATCCCACCCGACTTTGTCCGCCGGCAGATCGAGGTCGTGCTGGACGATATCGGGGCCGATGCGATCAAAACCGGCATGCTGCACGATTTGCCGGTCATCAAGACTATTGCCGCGACATTGCGCGACCGCGCTGCGCACGTCCCGCTCGTCGTCGATCCCGTCATGGTCGCCAAGGGTGGCGCCCGGCTGATCGATCCGGCCGCGCTCGACGGCTTAAAGCAGCTCCTGATCACGCGCGCCGAGATCGTGACGCCGAATCTGCCGGAAGCCGAAATCCTCTGCGGCCGGATAATCGGCAATGTCGCCGAAATGCGTCTCGCTGGCGAAGCCCTGTTGGCGCTCGGGTGCCGGTCGGTGCTGGTCAAGGGCGGACACCTCACTGGGGACACCGTGTCGGACGTGCTCGTCACGCCGGCCGGGGCTCGAGTCTGGGAAAGCCCCCGCATCGCTACGCGGCACACCCACGGCACCGGCTGTACATTTGCCTCGGCCATTGCCGCGAGCTTGGCTCAAGGCTTCACCGTCGAGGACTCGGTGGGGCGCGCCCGCGATTACGTCCAACGCGCCATCGCTGGCGCCCCCGGGTTCGGGCGCGGCCATGGTCCGCTCAACCATTCTCACCCGCTGCTGTAGGTTTTGCTAGCGCGCGCCCGCTGAGGTCTGAGCGGGTTACCGCCGTGGCGATTCCCGCTATGCTCCGATCCGGGAAGCGGAGGTGCGGCATGGCGAAAAATTATCGGATCGCGGTGATTGCCGGCGACGGCATCGGGCGCGAGGTGATGCCGGAGGGGATCGCCGCGATGGAAGCGGCGGCGAGCGCCCACGGCTTTGGTTTCCAGTGGCACGAATTCGACTGGAGCTGCGAGCGCTACGTCAATATGGGAATGATGATGCCGGAGGACGGGATCGAGCGGCTGCGCCTCTACGACGCCGTCTATCTCGGCGCCGTCGGTCATCCCGAGGTGCCGGACCACGTCTCGCTATGGGGCTTGTTGATCCCGCTGCGCCGCGGCTTCCACCAGTACGTCAACTTGCGTCCGGTGCGGCTCCTCGCCGGGGTGCAGTCGCCATTGCGCGACCGCGCGCCGGGCGACATCGATTTTTACGTCGTGCGCGAGAACAACGAGGGCGAGTACTCCGAGATCGGCGGACGGCTCTATGCCGGGACCGAGCACGAAATGGC
Source organism: Alphaproteobacteria bacterium (assembly GCA_019244535.1). GTDB lineage: Bacteria > Pseudomonadota > Alphaproteobacteria > ATCC43930 > CGMCC-115725 > AP-15. The sequence goes on along the minus strand of JAFASL010000798.1, from coordinate 432 downwards.
GATGCAGGAAGCTGTCTTCACGCGGCGCGGCTGCGACCGGGTCATGCGCTACGCCTTCGATCTCGCCCGCACGCGCAAGAAGCACGTCACCTCGGCGACCAAATCGAACGGCATAATCCACACGATGCCCTTCTGGGACGAGCGGTTTGCGGCGGTCGCGCGCGACTACCCCGACGTCAAGACCGACCAGTACCACATCGATATCCTGACGGCGCATTTTGTGCGCCATCCCGACTGGTTCGACGTCGTCGTCGGCTCAAACCTGTTTGGCGACATCCTGTCCGATCTCGGGCCGGCGGTCGTCGGCTCGATCGGCATCGCGCCCTCCGGCAACATCAACCCCGAGCGCGAGTATCCCTCGATGTTCGAGCCGGTGCACGGCTCTGCGCCGGATATCGCCGGCCGCGGCGTTGCCAACCCGATCGGCCAGAT
>JAFASL010000512.1 GCA_019244535.1 Alphaproteobacteria bacterium | reverse complement strand
GGCGAGATCGGCCTCGATGGGGGTCGTCGTCTCGTCGATGTCGTGTCCATAGAGACACAGCCCGGCTTCGAGCCGCAGCGAATCGCGGGCCCCGAGCCCGACCGGCGACACCTCGGGCTCGGCCAGTAGCTGCCGTGCAAGGGCCTCGCCCTCAGCGCCGGGCAATGAGATCTCAAATCCGTCCTCACCTGTGTAGCCGGAGCGCGTGACCAGGCAATTCACGCCGCCAATGGTCGCCTCGGTTGCCGACATGAACCGCAATCGCGCGATGCCTTCGACGAACCGCGACATCACGGCTGCTGCAGCGGGTCCCTGAAGCGCCAACAAGGCTCGATCGGCCAACGGCTCGATATTTACTCGACCGCCGAGGCGATCCTCGAGATGCGCGAAATCGGCTTCTTTGCGTGCGGCGTTGACGACGAGGAAAAGCCCGTCCGGAAGCCGCGTCGCCATCAGATCGTCGAGGATGCCGCCGGCCTTGTTGAGGAGCAGTGTGTAGCGCATCCCCATCGGCGCGAGCGCTGCGAGGTCGCTTGGTATAAGCTCCTCCAGCGCCGCGACGCAGCCGGCACCGCGGAGCCGGATCTGGCCCATATGCGAGACGTCGAAAAGCCCCGCCTGCGACCGGGTATGGAGATGCTCGGCGAGGATGCCCGAGGGGTATTGCACCGGCATCTCGTAGCCGGCGAAGGGCACCATTTTAGCGCCGATCTCGCGGTGGACAGCGTAAAGCGGTGTCCGCTTGAGGACCGCCGCCGTCTCGGTAAGGGTCACCGCGCACCTCCGACAGAGCGGGCGCCGGAGCGCCCGAACTTTGCCCCCTCTGTCGTGGACCCTGAGAGATTCACCGCAACCGCGGACGAGCCGCGACCGGGGTTTACTCCTTCGGTGAGCGCCCGCCCGATCGCGGCCGCTGCTTTCCAGAGCGCCCTTCCGCCCGCGGTCCTTTTGCCTGAGAGTTTCCGGGGCGGTTGCTCCTTCGGCGCCGCGCCCTATCCGCGCGACCTCTCCTGCGGGCGTGCATACAGCCCCGAAAGCTTAGCACCGTCCGCTCCCCGAGGCCAAGCCGTACGATCAGCGGCCGCGGAAGTGCTTGTAGAAGTCGACGACCTCGGGGCTCTGCTGGAAGCCGAGGACGACATTGAGATCAGACGCCTTGCGGCCGTCGAGCGGGATGGTTTCTTCGATATGGTCGGTGACCCCGGCGCGTTTCTGGCTGCCATCGAAAACGATACGGACCGCAAATGGGCGCTTGCTGATGATCGATTGATCAGGTCCGGTGACGGCGACGAAGTAGGGGAGATCCACAACGTCTCCCTTCGACGCCGGGCCACGCTCGCCGACGATGATCGCGTCGAGTGCGACCTTAACCGCCCCGCCGCCGTACTCGCATTTGAGGTCGGCCTCGCTCAGCAATCCGTAAAAGGCGACATTTTCCGGCCGGCGCTCCGGCGCAGCCCCGAAAATGGCGGTGTTGGACAGCGGCCGCAACACGACTGCGCTTGGACAAGCCTCGGCCTGTTTCGATGAGGAGGACGAGAACCAACCGCAACCCGTGAGGGCGAGAACCCCGAGAAGCGCCGCCGACCGGGCAGCCTGCGAGCCCCTCACAGCGTGTTGTGGGTACCGTCGCAGAACGGCTTGCCGCCGGTCGCCTTGCAGCCGCAGAGCCAGACTTCCTCTGTGGCCTCGGCCGTAAACGGGATCGGGGTCAACCCGGTCCCCTTGTGCGAGCCGTCGCAAAAGGGCTGGGAGGCGCTGCGCCCGCACGCACACCAGAAGTACCGCTTTCCGGCCTCGACATTGACCCCATAGGGCTCTTTCTGCGCGGGTATCGGACCGTCCATTACTTTTCCCCTGCCTTTGCCCTTGCTAGTCTCGTAACGCTCGGCGGCGGTCTCGCCGCTGCCTGGACTGTATGCGAGCCGCGCCGGGCAGACAAGCCGCCCAGGGGCGGCAATTGCAAACTGAGTGACACTGTAAAACCAATGGCCGTCTACACCGATGTCGCCGATGACGAACTCAGAGCCTTCATCGCCCTTTACGACATCGGCGAGGTGCTATCCTGCAAGGGCATTGCCGAGGGTGTCGAGAACTCGAACTTTCTGGTCACCACCGAGCGCGGCAATTTCATCCTGACGCTCTACGAGCGGCGCGTCGCGCCCGCGGATCTGCCATTTTTTATTGGCCTGATGGAGCATCTCGCGGCCCACGGCGTCGCTTGCCCGACCCCGGTCAAGGCGCGGGACGGCTTCGCGCTGCGGCAACTCTGCGGCCGACCGGCAGCCATTGTGACCTTTCTCGCCGGAATGTGGCCGCGCCGAATCCAGCCTTTTCACTGCACCGGTGTCGGCGCAGCGCTCGCTGGGCTGCACCGCGCCGGCGCCTCGTTCGGGATGACACGGGCGAACGACCTCTCCGTCGTCGGATGGCGCCGCCTTTTTGAAGCCTGCAGCTCCCGCGCCGCCGAGGTGCAGCCCGGCCTCGCCGGCGAAGTCGAGGCCGAGCTCGTGCTGATCGAGGCCGAATGGCCGCGCGATCTGCCGACCGGGGTGATCCACGCCGACCTGTTCCCGGACAATGTCTTTTTCCGCGAGCGCGAGGTCTCGGGGTTGATTGACTTCTATTTCGCCTGTACCGATTTTCTCGCCTATGATTTGGCGGTATGCCTCAACGCGTGGTGCTTCGAGGCCGACGGCAGTCTCAATGTGACGAAGGCGCGGCTCCTGCTCGAAGGTTATCGCCGAGTCAGGCCGTTTGCCGCCGCCGAACTCGCCGCGCTGCCGTTGCTGGCGCGGGGCAGCGCGCTGCGGTTCTTGCTGACCCGCCTGTTCGATTGGCTTAACCAGCCGGCGGGAGCGCTGGTGCAGCCGAAGAACCCCCTCGAATTTCTGCGCAAGTTGCGCTTCCACCGCGGGATCACCGATATCGCCGGGTACGGGTTCGATGCGTGAGCCGGCCGAGGTCGAAATCTTTACCGACGGCGCTTGCCGCGGCAACCCTGGCCCCGGAGGATGGGCCGCGATCCTGCGCTACCGGCAGGTCGAGAAGGAATTGAGCGGCTATGACCCGGACACGACAAACAACCGCATGGAGATGATGGCGGCAATCGCCGGGCTCGAAGCGCTGAAACGGCCCTGCCGGGTCCGGCTTTACAGCGACAGCCAATATCTGCGGGACGGGATCACGAAATGGATCCACGGCTGGAAGCGCCGGGACTGGCAGACAGCCGACAAGCAGCCGGTCAAAAACCTCGACCTCTGGCAGCGGCTCGACACGGCGGCGGCCCGGCACGTCGTTAATTGGGAGTGGGTGCGCGGCCATTCCGGGCACCCCGAAAACGAGCGGGCGGATGCGATTGCACGGGCACGCATCGCCGAGGAGAACTACGGCAAGACTTTACCGGAGTGATCGGCGACCGGTAAGGCCATGGCGATCGGCTCGATCAAGCTCCGGTCATTGTTCCTGACATTTCCAACCCGAGGACTGACGGGCCAAGCCGCCATTTCCGCTGACGGATACGGTGCCAGCAGGGCTTTGAGCCGAGCCGCCTTCGCCGGCTGCTCGCCGAGCCATTCGGGCCACGCCCCGGATGGAAGAATCACCGGCATTCGGTCGTGCAGTTCCGCGCAGAGTTCGTTCGGCGCCGTCGTGACAATCGCAAAGCTGCGCACCACTCGCCGGCCGGCGACCGCCAGTTTTCCCAAAGGCCAGCCAGGGCCATCAGCCGCCGATCGGCAAACGCGACGGCGTAGCGC
>JAFASL010000506.1 GCA_019244535.1 Alphaproteobacteria bacterium | reverse complement strand
TGGTTGACCGGCAATTCGCGGAACCCGGCACCCCACCGCGTGCGGGCCTCGTCGTCGACCGCTGCTATACCGCGCCGCCACGCTTCCCGCATTGGCGGCATTCCCTCGAAGCGGTAACCGTCACCCTGGTTCTTGAACAGCTTTTCGTCGATGAATGGGACGATTGGAACGGGGGCCTCGCGGCGGTCGGGCTGCGGGATCAGCCGGTCGCACACGCCTTCCAGCATTTCCCATTCAGCCTCGCTCAGGAAGCGGCGGCCGGGCACCTGGTGCAGCCGCCGATTGACTACGGCTCGTGTTTGGTCGTTCCACGATGGCGAGTCCCATTTATCAAGGACGTCGTAATCCGGAAAGCGCTCGTGAAACCGCCCGCTCATGCCGCTTCCATAAGTTTGACCGCGGCGAGCCCAGCCACAGCCACCCCGGTAAAGGAGGGCGGTGCCGGCACTGGCGGTCCGTTCAGCAGGTTCTGGCTCCAGTTGTAGAAGCCGCCCATGTTTCGGCTCACGCCATAGATGTGAAAACCCGTACCTGCAATTCCCATAACGGCAGTCGCTTTTAACAAGACGCGCGCCCAGCGATGCAGACCGGGTCTGAGGGTGGCGATCGCCAAGACTATGGCGGTAAGCGGCGGCAAGGTGACCGGCACAAACATGAACGGGTTATGGAAGGCGCCGCGGAAATGCAGCAGGGCGGCTTCGGCGACAGTACCGATCAGTGCTGATGCAGAGCCCGCCGCCAGCACTTTGCCTGCCGGAAGCCCGAGCAGGCGCGACGCGTCTCGAGTTTCCGCTTCCAGGACGAGCTGTGAGCCGGCCAGCTGGGCGAGACCGGCGAGAGTGAGCGCGATCGGCGCGCCCAGCGGGGCGGCGTAAAACAGGTTCAAAAAATCGATGGCACCTTCGCGCTTTGCGACATTGTAGATATGAAACCCAAACCCGCCGACCCCGGTGCCGAAGGCGAGGCCGGCGAGCGCGGTGCGCGCCGCGCCGAAATGCGCCGGCTTCAAGGTCATATCGATGCTATTGGCGAGCGAGGCAGCCGCGACGGTTGGCGCCAGATACATCGCGGGATTATGAAAGGCGCCGCGGAAATGCTCCATTGCGCTGTCGGCCAATACGCTGAACGAGAGGATTGCGGCACCGCTATTGAGCCGCCGCGCCGCGGCGACGTAATCGGGCTCATCCTGCGCCTGCGGCAAGGTGTCCCGCAGGCCTCCGATGATGCGGTAGGCACCAATTCCCACCAATGCCGCGACCCCGACGAACAACACGCCGGCGCCGAGGCGCCGCATCGGGGCTGGACGGTGTTGCCGCGGTTGCAGCGGCACCGTCCCGAATGCATGCCGGGCGAGCGCCGAGACTTGCGCGGCTGGTCCTTCGGCGTGGCGGTCCGGTTTCATTTCTGGAACGGTTTTCCCTCTTTCTTGACCAGACAGCGAACCGGCGGTTCGCAATGTCATCAGTCAAACGGCAACGCGGGAGCCGCCGTTCCAGGAACTCGTATCGGGGCCGATGAGCGAGATCTGTCGCCCCGAGTTGGCGCCTCTGCCCCTGGTTTGTGGATTGATTCTGGGTTAGGCGAATTGGTTCGGAGCGGTCGTTGTTCCTACGGGGTCGCCCACCGGACCCATCGGCCTTACCGCGTGGCTTCGGACCCCCTTGGGTCACACTCATCCGGCATTTCAGACAAATGTTTTTTATAGTGACGCGTAATGGACATCACTTGCCACGTTTTCCGGACGTACCGGCAGGTATAGTTTCTATCAGTTAATGAATTTGTTAAGGTTTATTATGAAGCCTGCTTCCATAAAGCGTCAACCAGAGCCACAAGAGCCGAAATCCCCGCCAATCCCTCTTGAATCCATTGAAGACACCGCTTGGGAGCTTTGGCTCCTGGTCGAACTTCTTGCACCGGTGCGACGCAGATTGCCAAACACCGCATCGCAGAAGCTCGTCGATTACATCAAAGACCGATTGATTGCCAGCAGTGTTGTATTAGCGAAATGGAAGAAGGCTCGTCCGGAATTGTTCCCAGACTCTCCAGTGGCCGCGCGGGATGTGCTGCCTGGTGAGAACTGGATTTTCCCAGACCACCGCACGTTGGCCGAAGTGATCGAGACCGAACGAAATTCAACTAAGATTATTCCAAAAGTCGCCTGATCCGTTCGCTATTGCTTCGCTTTGCTCGCAATGACACCCCATTGGGGCGTCATTGCGAGGAGCGGAGCGACGAAGCAATCTAGTCACCGGTCGAGAACGGGATTCACCAACAGCTCTCCCCGCGTCCGCCGAATATCATTATAATCATTCACACTGCGGCCGCTTTCTTCGGCAACTGAGCTCAGCTCAGGTCGATCGCGTAAGACTTCAGCACTTCCAGCGGAACGACCTCCAATGTCGCCTCATGGGTCGCTGTCAACCTTACCTTGGGTGCTTTGCCGGCCTCGAAGGCCTCTTTCCAGCGCTCGGCGCACAGGCACCAACAGTCGCCCGGCTTTAAGCCGGGGAAGCCGAATTCCGGGACCGGTGTCGACAAATCGTTGCCGGCTGCCCGTGAAAACTCCAGAAAGGCTGCATCGACGCTGGTGCACACCGTGTGCATCCCGAAATCCTCGGGCCCGGTGTTGCAGCTGCCGTCGCGGTAGAACCCGGTCATCGGTTTGGTGCAGCATTCGACGAGTGGTTCGCCGAAAACGTTGCGTGCCTCGCTCATCATTGCTTCCCTACTCTTTTTCGTTAGGCCGGGGTGCGGTTGGCGCGCTCGGCAAGACGGGTCTCGATGGCGTCCCAGATCTTAGGCGCGATCTCGACACCATCGAGACGCGCGATCTCCTGGATGCCGGTCGGCGAGGTGACATTGATCTCGGTCAGCCAGTCGCCGATCACATCGATTCCGACAAACACCAGACCCTGAACGCGCAAGGTCGGTCCGATTGCGGCGCAGATTTCGCGGTCACGGGCGGTCAACTTGGTCTTAACCGGGCGGGCGCCGACATGAAGGTTGGCACGCGCTTCGCCTTCCGGCGGCACGCGCAATACTGCGCCCATGGCCTCCCCTTCGACGAGGATGATCCGCTTGTCGCCCTGGCGCACCTCCGGGATGTACCGCTGAACCATGACCGGCTCGCGCTGGATCGACTCGTAGATCTCCAACAGTGCGGTGAGGTTCTCGTCGCCCGGCCGCAATCGGAACACGCCGGCGCCGCCATTACCGAAGAGCGGCTTCAGGATGATGTCGCCATGCTCTCTCCAGAACGCCCGGATCGCATCGCGGTCGCGGGTCAATAAGGTCGGCGGCATCAACTCCTTGAAGCGCAAAACAAAGAGTTTCTCCGGCGCATTGCGCACTGCGGCCGGGTCGTTGATGACGAGCGGGCCGTTCTCCGGCAGCAATTCGAGGAGATGCGTGGCGGTAATGTACGCCATATCGAAGGGCGGGTCCTGGCGCATCAGGATGACATCGACCCCGGCCAGGTCGAGTTCCTCGAAAGCGCCGAAACGGTGATGATTGCCTTGCCGCCGCAAGACTTCGAGCGGCCGCGCGCGGGCATAGAGCCGCCCGTCATGCAGCGTCAGCGCGTGCGGCAAGTAATGGAACAGCGCGTGCCCCCGCGCCTGGGCCTCCAGGGCGAGGGCAAAAGTCGAATCCGCATCGATATTTATCGTATCGATCGGATCCATTTGGATTGCGATAGCGAGAGCCATGCCGGCCTCCTAGGCACCTCGGCGTGACATACACTCTCCCTCTCCGGCTTTGGAGACGGGTGGCGCGAAAATGCGGGGAACGGGGCGGGGCGTCAATTCAGCTTCGAGCGCAGCTGCTGCAGCAGCGCCGCGGCCTGATGCCGGGCCGCACCCTCCGGCGCGCGCAGGACCACCTGCTCGAGCGCGGCAGCAGCCGAGCGCATGTTGCCGAGCCTGGCGTGCAACAACCCTGCCTCGCGCCACAAATCCGGCAGGTCGGGACCCAACATCAGCATGGTTTCGGTGACCCGGACGGCGCGTTCGTACTGCTCCATCTGTATGAGCCTCGCCTTCAGATTGTTCTGCAGCCGCAGCAGCACGTCGCGGTCCGGTACCGGCGTATAATATTCGCTCTGAAGCTCGCTGCTCGACCCGGTAGTCGCCTTTAATAATTCCCGCAGCTCCGGTGCCGTGCAGATCCGGCCGCCATGGAACGGGTCGAGGATCAGCTGCTCGGGACCGGCCGACAGGCGGACCAGGAAATGGCCCGGAAAGGCGAGTCCGACGGTTTCCCAGCCCTGCGCGCGGCCGGCATGCATGTAGAGGATTCCGAGCGCCACCGGCAGGCCTTTCCGCCGGTCGACGACCCGCATCAGATTGGCATTCTGCAGGTCGTCATAGGTCTGGTCGTCGCCGGAATACCCGTGTTTCAGGAGAATGATTTCATTGAGCGCGCGGACCCACTCGGCGACACCGCCGGACGCGCCCGGATGGCGGCCGACATCACGGGCGAGCACCCCCAGATGCTCGCGGTACCGTTTCGGTGCGACGCGCGGGCGCTCGAACGAGGCGAGCGCCAGGGCCGCCTCGGCGATCGGCAGAACACGCTCGCCCGAGGCGCCAAGCTCGCGCAGAAAACTCGCGCAAGCCTCCGGATCGTAATGCTCCGGCGCACCGCTCATCCTGCTCTTATATCAGAGTTTCTGCACCTCGACAGCAGTCGCCGGCGCGGTCGCGGGCGGCGCCTCGGGCGCTTGCGCGCTGGACGGCGAAAGCGGTGTCGGTGGCTGGGCGGCCACCGGAGCGCCCGGCCGGATTTCGACGTAGGATACGACGCGCTTCACGTTGGGGACATTCCGCGCTGCCTCCGTAACCCGGTCGAGCTCGGCCTGAGTGCGGGCCGAACCGATCAGATAAACGGATCCATTCACCGTCTCGATTGTGTAATTAACCGAGCGCACTTGGCTGGCGAATACGAGGTTCGAACGAATCTGCGACGAGATCCATGTGTCCTTGACGCTCGCCCACGCGCCCTCCGCGGGCGCCACTTCGATCTCGTTATAAACCGCACGAACCCCCGGGGTTTGAGCGGCTATCTGCGCGGCTTGAGCTCTCAATTCGGGGTTCGGCGACATGCCGGTCAGCAATGTGCGCCCTTCGTAGACGGTGATCGTGAAGTCTCGCTGCATCAGCGGGTTCGTCTGTAACCAGGCGTTCTGAATGTTGGTCTTGATCGTCACATCATCGAAAGTCCCGGTAACGCCGCGTTCCTGGTTGGCTGCGTAGCCCGCCCCGCCGGCGGCGGCGAGCCCGCCGACAATTGCCACCGGGCAACCGCACAGCGCCATCGGCAGCGCAAGGATCATTACCAGCGCAAGGCCGGCACGTAATTCGGACATCGTCAGAGTCCCCACGAAACATTTCCCCGCGTTCATTGTCCGACAAAATCGTCGCCGCTTCCAATCGCGGCGGGGCGCGGGCTTGCAGCGGCTGGAAATGGCGCCGTCCGCTTTGTCAATCGGCTCGCCAAGCGTCGGGCCAATGCCGGGGCAAGCGGCCGGGCGCGACCAGCATCAGGTCGAATCGCGGGTGGAGCCGAGCGAGATCCGGGCGCGACAACAGAAAGGCCTCCGCCGCGCGGGCGATCCGTTTTCTTTGCCGGGGCGTGAGCGCCGACGCCGCGGCATCGAATTCGTGCCGCGACTTGACCTCGATTACCGCGAGCACCCCGCCGCGCCGCGCCAGAATGTCGATCTCGCCCGACGGGCAACGCCAGCCGCGCGCCAAGATCTGCCAGCCCCTCAGCCGCAAGTGCCACAGACAGAGCCATTCCGCGAAACGCCCGCGGCGCTGCGCGCGTTGCCGACGACGAGTCGCCGCTTGCCTCGCCGGCGTCATTCTTCCGCCCCGCGCATCGCCAGAGCCCGGCGATAGAGGTCTCGCCGCGGCAATCCGGTCTCGGCCGCGAGCCTCGCCGCCGCCTCCCGCACACCATGTACGGCGAGCGCGCTCCGCAGCCGGTTGTCGATCTCGACCGCTTCGGGCTCATGGCGTTCGGGCGGGCCGACCACGACAACAGCCTCACCGGGCGGCGGGCCGGTGAGACGGAAATGGGCCGCCAGATCCGCCAACCTCCCGCGCCGCACTCCTTCGTGCAGTTTGGTCAGTTCGCGCGCGACTGCGGCCATGCGGTCCCCCAACACTTCCGCCATATCGGCGAGCGAGGCGGCGAGGCGAGGCGTGCTCTCATAAAACACCAAGGTAGCCTCGACCGCGGTCCAGCGGGCCAGTGCGCGCCACCGTGCGGCCCGGCGGGCCGGCAGAAAGCCCGCGAAAAGAAAGGCATCCGGTGGAAGCCCCGAGAGGACCAGCGCCGTGACCGCGGCGGTCGGCCCCGGTATCGCGGTGACCGGCAAATCTTCATCAATCGCCGCACACACGAGCTTGTATCCGGGATCGGAAATGAGTGGAGTGCCGGCATCGGAGACCAGCGCCACCCGTTCGCCGCGCCGAAGTGACGCCAGAATGATAGGGCGGACCACGTCGGCGTTGTGGTCGTGATAGACGCCGAGGGATGTCGATATCCCAAATCTCGCCATCAGCTTCGCGGTGACCCTGGTGTCTTCGCAGAAAACGCGGTCGGCGCCGCGCAGCACCGACAGCGCGCGCAAGCTGATGTCTGCAAGGTTGCCGATCGGGGTCGCCACGATGTACAGCCCTGGCGCCAGTTCGGTTTCAGGTGGTGCCGCCTGGTCAGGTTTACTCCCGTCCGGAGCGCGGTTAGGCTGCCTTCTCCCGCGCTTCTTCTCCCCGGAGCCCGCTCTTGCCGCGTCCGTCGCTTTCGCGGTTCGCCTCACCCCTGGCCGGCCTTGCCGTGATTGCGCTCGCTTGCTGCAGCCCGCCGATGGTACCGGCACCGATCTCGGGCCGACAACCGCCCTATTACGGTTACGGCCGGGTTCCGCCACCTGGAGCTCCTCCGCCCCCCCCGTCGGTGCCGCCTGCTGCTGCCGCGGCGGGTCCCGCGAAGGTGGCCCTGCTGGTCCCATTGTCGGGCGGCAACGCCGAACTCGGGCACGCAATCCTCGACGCCGCCCAATTGGCGTTGTTCGAAGCCAGCGGCGACCGCCTCGTCCTGGTGCCGCGGGACACTGGAGGCAATGCTGCCGGCGCCGCCAGCGCGGCGCGCGCCGTGATCGCCGACGGAGCGCGGCTGATTCTCGGACCACTGCTCGCTGCCGAAGTCGAGGCGGTAAAGCCGATCGCCCAGGAGGCTCATATCAACGTCATCGCCTTTTCGACCGTAACCGGTCTTGCGGGCGGAAATGTTTATTTGATGGGGTTTCTGCCGCGCCAGGAAGTGGTTCGCGAGGTCGGCTATGCGCGTCAGCGCGGCCTGCAGCGCTTCGCGGCACTGGCGCCGAATTCGCCCTATGGGCATCTGATGGCGGACGCTCTGCGCGAGGCCGCGTCCACAAGCGGCGGAACGGTGGCCAAGGTCGAGTTTTTCGACCCGCGCACCGGCGAGGCTTCGCCCGCGATCCAGCGCCTGTTGCCCGGCGGTGCTGCGGACCCCGCCGCGGCCCCGTCAGCGGCGTCTCCACCCGCCGCCTCTGCGCACCTTGCTTTCGATGCGCTTCTGCTGCCGGAAGGTGGTGCCGCACTCAAACAAATCGCCGGCCAGGTGAAGGCGGCGGCGGGGAGCGAAAAACCGGTTCAGCTGCTTGGCAGCGGGCTCTGGGATACCCCCGAGATCGGCATCGACCCAGCGCTTGTCGGCGGCTGGTTCGCATCCTCACCCCCGGAGGCGCGGCAGGATTTCGAGCGGCGGTTCAGCGCCACCTATGGCCACAACCCCCCGCGCCTTGCGTCGCTCGGTTACGATTCGGCAGCCCTGGCCGCGGTTCTGTCGCGCGGCCAGGGCGGCGAGCAGTTCTCGCAACAGGCGATCCTCAACCCGAGTGGCTTCACCGGCGTCGACGGCCTCTTCCGGTTCACGCCCAACGGCCTCGTGCAACGTGGCCTCGCGGTGCTCGAAGTCGAGCCGCAAGGCACCACCGTCGTCAGTCCCGCGCCGCAGACCTTTCAGGATCTCGGCTATTGATAGCGGCGTTTTCCTGAGATTTGACCGTGAGAATACACCTGAGCCCTAGGTGCTCCCTCCACCCGCGGGGGGTGGAGGGAGCCGCGGTGGTAATCAGTTGGGCTGATCTCTCGGATCCTGATCCCGCTCATCCTGGACGCACCTGAAGTTGCCGGCATTTGTCGGATCGCCGACGGTATACCGAGCGACCTGCGGGAACGGGCACAACGGGCGCTGGAATTGCACGCCGCTTGCCGGATTGTTGTTTACGTAATGCGTTGCAATGATCTTTTCCGGGGCAACGGCATCCTCTACCCAATGTTCGAGCGCTTTTAGCAGGTCATGATCGGCATCGATCACCGGCCCGTTTACGCCATTGCCAAACGCATTCGGACCATCTCCGCCGCCGCAATGCGCCATGCCTGGCACCATAAAGAGCCGATAGAATTTCTGGATCTCATCCCACCGATCGCTCGCGCGCCCCTGAGATCCTGCGCCCGCCAGTTCGGCTCGGACACTGTTGTAGTAATTGACGCTATTTGCCGGAGGGATCGCCGCATCCGCCCATCCGACATAATGGATGATTTTGCCACCATGTGCCCGAAGCGGCCGGAGGTCTGGATTGGTCGAATTGAGGATGGCCGCGAGATCTTCGTCTGTCAGCGTAACATCCGTCGTAAAATTCAGCGTGCGAAGATCAAAATTCGGGTTCTGAAACACAAAATCCGCGAAGAAGCCGTTGGCAAAGAAGGCCGCCAGTGACTCGCCCTGCGTCAGGCTGTTCGACAGGTCGGCAGCTCGAGATGAGCCAATGATCCAGGCTGGCCAATTAGCGGGGTTGGATTCGCTTCCTGGTTCATAGCCAGGAAAGATCAGCTCACCCGTCACAGGGTTGTGCGGGCCGCCATAGATCTTCCGAGCCGCCCTCACTTGCGCCGCCGAAAGGCAGGTGGCCGGATCCTGTCCAGGGACGCATTGGATGGTCGCGGGATCGAAATGGCAATCCTGCGGATCGTTCAGGAAGATGTCGGTCTTGACGCCGCCATCCTGGCCGACGCACTGCGCGAGCGCCGCCTTGCTGAGCACTGGCAGCAGGCTCTGCGGAATATAGCTCGCCGGGTCATCGAGAATCGCCTGCTCGGCCCAGTCAGCTCCGACAAGTAGATGGGTCCAGAAGTTGGCGGGCGAACCGACGATGATACCGTCGAAATCATCGGGATAGCGCTGCGCCTCCATTAGCGCCTCGCGACCACCATCCGAGCAGCCATTGAAATAGGATCGCCGCGGCTCCTGACTGGTGAGCGCCGTTATGATCGCCTTCGACTTGTCCGTGGTTTCTTTGAGCGCCCGATATCCGAAGTCGGTAATTTTCTCGGGATGCCCGAGCGCGAAGGTCGCCAGACCCCCCGCCTGGCTGCCGTCATCTGTCGCGGCGGCGGCGTAACCTCGCTTGATCGCGTTGGCTATGGCGCTGTAGCCGATGCTGCCGCAGAACCCGCCACAGCCGAGTTGTTCGTATTTTCCGTTGAAGCTGCTGTCAGTCGGTATCCAGACCTCAAAATTGATGAGCGAATCGCTCGTCGGCGTCGCCGTGCCGGCGACGCGGCAGAATTGCGGGAGTCCGGTATTCGTCGTGCAGCCGGTACTGCCCGTTGTGCAGCCCGGCGGGGTATTGAATGTCCCGCCAGTGATCGTCTGAGCTGCGGTGACTTGGCCGTGCGGCAAGGAGAGGTTGATCAACCCCTCGCAGCTAGTCGCCGCGGAGACCACTCTGGCGCAGAGAAAGGCGGCGGCGAGCGACGCCGTTGCAACCAGGATCCGCGCGATACGATTTTTCATAGCGTCCCCTCCGAGATTTCATTTGTTCCGGCAACATCATGGACGATGACGGTTGACGCGTTGCGCTCTGTAGCCGCAGCTCCTGTATCGCCTGCAGTGACCGAGACGGTTCCACTTCAGCTTAGCACGGTTCTGCGGGCCGTTAACCAGGAGCGCTGTCTGCACTATAATAGTTACATCCGACAGCGCCAAAGGGATTAATAATTCATCATCGCGTGCCAGCCCTGGACGCCATCGTCCAGCCCCGGCGCCGCAAACTTTTCAGGATCTGGCGTACCGAGGCGGCTCACCCGAGGAGGGCTGCCAGCACGGCACTGAGGCGCTGGCGGCCCGCCGCGGTCGCCGTGAGGCGTTCGCTGTCGAAGGTCAGGAATCCCCCATCGATCAACCGCGCCAGGTTGCGGCTGAAAAGAGTATCAGCGCCACGTCCGGCAAGCCGTTCGAGCCTTCTCAGGGGCACACCCTCAACCAAACGCAGACCCATCATGAGTGCCTCCTCGATAGCGGTCTCGCGATCGATGGCGACCGTCTCTTCAAGGCCGGTTCCCACTCCTTCGACCGCGGCGAGCCATTTCTCGGGCAACCGGTATTGCCGGCTCGCGATCTTCGCGGCGCCTTGGCTCAGCCGGCCGTGCGCACCTGGACCGATCCCGACATAGTCCTGGTAGCGCCAATAGGCGAGATTGTGCCGGCACTCGCTGCCGGGCCGGGCGTGATTGGAGATTTCGTATGCCGGCAATCCGGCGGCGCCAAGCCGGTCCTGCGTCGCCTCGAACATCAGAGCGCTTTGTTCTTCCTCGGGCATTGCGAGCTCGCCGCGCCGCGCCAAAGTCGCGAAGGCTGTGCCGGGTTCGATTGTCAGCTGATAGAGCGAGAGGTGCTCGCCGGCCAATTTGAGAGCCTCGTCGAGTTCACGCCGCCAGGCCGCAATGGTCTGGCCGGGGCGGGCATAGATCAGA
>JAFASL010000460.1 GCA_019244535.1 Alphaproteobacteria bacterium | reverse complement strand
CCCCATTTTTTGGCGGCTGAAGCCGCACGATCGCAAGGTCGCGTCGTCAAGTACGAGAAAAGTGGCGGGTGACAGCGGATCACACAATCCGGTCAGTCGGTGATACATCTTCGCCGCGGCGTCGATCGAGACCTGTTGCTCGAGAATGATGTGGAGCAACGTACCAAAGCCGTTGCGGCGTCGACGAAATCGCGGCGGGCCGGCATTTTGCAGTATAGCGGCGAAGATTGGCTCGGCCGCGAGGACCGCTATACCCTCGGCGAGGCCAGCTGGCGCGTATATCGCCACCGGCTCACATCCGCTCGCCGGCGCTGGCCGGTCGCGCCGCGCTGATTGTTGTTCCATTCCGATCCGCCCCTTTTTTGGGGACCGTCTTATGGCATAGTGAGGATCGGGTCTCTAGCGGGTGCGGGGGAGGGGTGCGCATCTTCCGCCGGATGTTGACCGCGCTTATCGCGGCGGTGCTCGGAGTCGCGGTCTTCGGGCTGGCGGTACGGATCTATATGGGCCGCGAAGCGGAAAATCGCTTGGCTCCGGGCGAGACAATCAACCTTGCCGAATTGCGCTCGCCGCTCTCCAAACCTGGTTTTCTTGCGTGTCCGCCGGGATATTGCCAGACGGCAGAGGCGATCACGAGCCCAGTTTTCCCGTTGCCGTGGGAGCGCTTGCGCGACTACTGGACGGAGGTGGTATCGGGAGAGAAGCATCTCGAACAGGTCGTGACCGATTCCGAGCACCGGAGGTTCGTCTACATCCAACATTCGCCGACTTTCCGCTTCCCCGATGTTATTACCGTCGAGTTCGTTCAGCTCAAACCGGACCGTTCGAGTATTGCGATCTACAGTCGGTCGCGGTACGGCGAATATGATTTCGGAAAAAACCGCAAGCGGGTCGTGAGGTGGCTGGCCCTGCTCGCCAAAGTGGCGCAGCCGGCGATACGGCGCCCAGAGCGCCTCGCCGGATCATTTTGGATCCAGCTCACTTTTTCGAGGACTGACCCGTAAAAGCTGGTGTGGCTCCGCCGCCGTTGTTGAGCAATGCCCCAATAATTGCCGCAGCGCTGTCTAGCCCCGTGCGCTCGCCGCCTGTAGAGACCACGGTTTGCGGAACCAGACGGCCAATCAGCGAGACGATCTCCGGCTTGTCCTGAACGGCTTTAAGCATCTGCTGCACGAGGGTGATCGTCAGCACCCTGTCTTGTCCCAGCACATCGGCTTGCGCCCGTTGCCCTTGCGCGACCTCCTCGAGCTCGAGCTTCTGGCCTTCACCGCGCAGCTTTGCCGCATTTTTGTTTTGCTCGGCTACCTGGACGCCGATCAGCGCTTCGACGAGCTGGTGCTGCTGTTCAGCGGTGGCGCGCGCCTTTTCGGTCTCGATGCGTTGCGTCTGCGCCTTTTGCTCCTGCTGATAGGTCACCTGCAGCTGGTCGGCCAGTTGCTGGCGCAGGCGCGATACCAGCAGCTCGGGCGGTAGTGCGGGGTCGCCAAATTTGACCTCCTTGATGACGATCCCCGCCCGCAATCCTTCAGGCCTGATCGCGTCCTCGACGGCGTGTTCGAGCTCGGCCCGATTATCGGCGAGATCCAATACGTGGCGGCCCTGCGCTCCGACGACATTGCGCACGATCGAGCGGATTGTCGGGACCATGATGTTGTCTTCGATGTCTTTGAGCGTGCCGACCGAAGCGACGACAAACGGCGCGTTGTCCGGCGTGACTTGTGCGAGAACGCGCAGCTCGAGCGGCACCAGCCAGCCTTCGACAAAAGGCGTCACAGCGGGATCGGCCGCGTTGTCCGGCTTCTTGATGTCCTCAAAACGTGGCGTCTGGGTCAGATTGCCCGCTTGGTCGAGGCTGAGATCGATGTATCGTTTTCTGTAGCCGCCCTTGAACTCCCAGGTTTGCACCCGGGTGCTCATCATCGTCACCTTATAGGCCGCCTCATTGACGTAATAACGCCCCGGTTGCAGAGCCTTCTCCCACACGCCGATACAGCCCACAGGGACGAGGATCGCCGCGAGCCGGCCTTCGTCGGATTTTGCTTCTGCGGCCGCGACCGCCTCGCCGCTGGCGTTCGTCGAAACTGTCTTTTGCTCGCAGGAACTCGGCTTTGCCGCTGTCAAGTTACCGAAATGCACCGAGTCGATGACATTCGATTTGACAACACCGACGGAACCCTCGGCGACGTCCGTCGCATCTTTGATCGTGACGTCCCAGAGGTGCGTGTTCAGGCGGTAGGTTCCGGGCGTCAGGATCGTCGTCTGGGGTCCGCGCTGGCCCTCATGGGTCAAGAAGAATTCGGCATCGAGCATATCCAGTTCGCGCCCAGACGGGAACGCGTCGGCGAGGAACTGATCAGGTCGCAGCGGCACTCCGTCCTTGGCGACGAGAAACCCGTATTTGCTCGACGGGATCGAGACAACCTTCTTGTTTTCTACCTGATAAATGACATTGACCAGAAACCAGGGATGCCAGCCGGGGGTCAGGATTTCCGCTTGCGGTCCCTTTTCGCCATTCGTTGCGACGATGTGCTCACCGGACAGGGATGTGGTGCCGTAGATCTTGTTCAGCACGGCGATTTCGTCGGACTCGACGTGAACGTACGAGGTTGCAGCGAGGCAGATCAGCGCGATCACCAAGAACACGATGCGCAGCGACAGCGACAGCGACCCGAAATCCGGCCGGGCGCGGTTGACAAAGAGCCCGAGGATGCTCGGCGCCACTGCGGCGAGAACAAAGTACAGAAGTGCTACCACGACCCAGAACATCGGACCCTCCTCGACCAGTTAAGTCAGCGCAAGACCAGCTCCGCACTGCCGAGCCCGGAAACCTCCACGATCACCCGGTCGCCTGCCGCGGGATACTGGATGGGGACCATGCTGCCCGTCATGACGATCATCCCGCGCCCCAGTGGTGTTCCAGCCGCCGCGAGCTTGTCCGCCAGCCAGGCGAGTGCGTTCAGGGGGTTACCCAGCACGTCGGCGCCTTTGCCATTGCCGATCTCGCGGCCATTGATCGAGAGGCGGGCCGTGGCTCGAGCGAGGTCTCGGCTTCGCCAGCCAGTCACCGGTGTTCCGAGGACTACCCCCGCATTCCATACGTTGCCGGCCACCATCGCCGCCGCATCCAGGCGTTTGTAATCATAATTCAGATCTTCGATGAGCTCGATTGCCGCCATGCAGCTCTCGACTGCCGCCGCGATGCTGCCGATATCGGCGCCGTGCGACAGCTCTTCGCCGAGCCGGAAAGCGATTTCGGTTTCGACCCCGAGCCGGCAGTGATCGGCCGCTGCCAATTCGGCGCGGCGATGATAGACCTCGCGCGCAAATATCGCCCTGTAGCAGGGTTCGCCAATCCCGCAAAGGCTTTGCATGACCGGCGTTGTAAGGCCGATTTTATAACCGGCGACCGCACCTCGTCCTCTGGCTTCCTCGATCTCCTGAAACGCACTCCTAATTGCGTAAGCCTCATCGAGGTCGGCCGGATAAAGCTCGGGCGGCAATGTTTGGGTCGGCCGGCGGCTGCGGAACAATTCGACAATCCGCTCTGCCTTTTCGCCCACCCCAAGTTTGGCCATGGATCAACCTTCCACTTCAGCATCGAGGCCGAGCATTCGGCAGACTTGTAGTCCCTCTGAGCCGCTAAGGTGAAATTTTTTAGACCCCAATGATGCGATCTCGAGACGGTTTGGCGAGCAGGGATCCGGCTGCGATCGAGCCCTGCCGGTTGTGTCGCCTCAGGTGTCCTATATAGAGAGAGAGTATGGAACACCTGGTTCAGTCGACGCTCGATTTCATAGCCGCCAATTCGCACTGGGCATTCCCGGTGATGTTCATCACTTCTTTCGGCGAGTCGTTCGCGTTCCTCAGCCTGCTTTTTCCCGGTACCTCGATCCTGATCGTTGCGGGCACGTTGATGTCGGCCGGATCAATACCGTATTGGCCGGTTGTCGCCGGGGCCGTTATCGGGGCGGTGCTGGGTGACTCGGTTTCGTTCTGGCTCGGCCACCGCTACGGCGGCGCGATCGGCCGGATTTGGCCGTTTACGCGCAACCCGGACTTGTTGCCGAATGGCATTCGTTTCTTCCAAAAGCACGGAGGCAAGAGCGTCTTTATCGGCCGCTTCTTTGGCCCGGTACGCGCGGTCATACCGCTGGCGGCAGGCATCTTGCAGATGGGGCGCGGCCGGTTTTGGTTTGCCAATGTCACTTCGGCGCTGGTCTGGGCGCCGATGCTGCTGTTTGCCGGCGACGCCGTCGGTGATGTCGGCGACCGGTTGAT
This sequence comes from Alphaproteobacteria bacterium, assembly GCA_019244535.1. Taxonomy (GTDB): domain Bacteria; phylum Pseudomonadota; class Alphaproteobacteria; order ATCC43930; family CGMCC-115725; genus AP-15. The sequence goes on along the minus strand of JAFASL010000460.1, from coordinate 7,384 downwards.
CGGGTCGGCGAATACCGTATTGCTCGTCTTTGGCGGGCTGACCGTCTTCGGCGTCATCGCCGTGGTGTGGGCAATGGTCAAATCTGGCAGATCGAGATCGTGAGGAAGACGCATGGCCTCGTTCTTTTCGCCCTATAGTCACGAATTCGTCCGGGTCGCGGCGTGTGTTCCTCATGTTGCGGTGGCCGATCCGCGGCAGAACGCCGACAATGTGCTGGAACTGCTCGCTTCCGGCGACAGTGCCCGCATCGCCCTGATGGTGTTTCCGGAGCTAGGCATCTCCGCTTATGCGATTGACGACCTGCTGCTCCAGGATGCGGTGCTGGACGAGGTTGAGCGGCAGTTGGATCGGCTGATCACCGCCAGCTGTGACCTTTTCCCGGTCTTTGCCGTGGGGGCGCCCTTGCGGCACCGCGGGCGGCTCTACAATTGCGGCCTGGTGATCCATCGCGGACGGCTGCTGGGTGTCATCCCTAAGGTCTATCTGCCGAATTACCGCGAATTTTACGAGCGGCGGCAACTCACGTCGGGCGAGGACGTCATCGGCCAATCGATCGAAATCGCCGGACATCGAGCTCCCTTCGGCCGCGACCTGCTGTTCGCGGCTCAAGGAAACTCGACCTATACCTACCACGTCGAAATCTGCGAAGACTTGTGGGTGCCCCATCCGCCGAGCACCGATGCGGCGCTCGCCGGGGCCGAGATCCTCCTCAACCTCTCCGCCAGCAACATCACGATCGGCAAGGCGGAAATGCGCCGCCTGTTGTGCGCGTCGCAATCCTCGCGCTGCATTGCCGCTTACGCCTACTCCGCGGCCGGCGCCGGCGAGTCGACGACCGACCTTGCCTGGGACGGGCAGGCCGGCATCTTCGAACTGAGCGACTTGCTTGCCGAAACCGAGCGCTTCTCGCCCGATCCCGAAATGGCCATCGCCGACGTCGATCTCGGCCGCATCCGCCAGGAGCGGATGCGCACCAACACCTTTGGCGACAATGCGCGCGCATTGGCGGGTAAGCCCCCGGAGTTCCGGACGATCGCTTTCGACTTTGCTGCGCCCGATGAGCGTCTCGATCTGCGCCGGCCGCTCGAGCGTTTCCCGTATGTCCCGGCAGACCCTGCGATGCTGCGCGAGAACTGCTACGAGGCCTACAACATTCAGGTCCAGGGGCTCGCGCAGCGCCTGAAGGCGACGGGGCTGAAGAAGCTCGTCATCGGCGTCTCGGGGGGGCTCGACTCGACCCAGGCATTGATCGTCTCGGCCCGGGCAATGGACCGGCTCGGCATGCCGCGCAGCAATGTCCTGGCCTATACACTCCCCGGCTTTGCGACGAGCAAGACGACCAAGGCAAACGCATGGCGGCTGATGCGGGCGCTCGGCGTCACCGGTGCTGAAATCGATATCAAGCCGGCAGCGAAGCAGATGCTGAAGGATATCGGGCATGCCTCGGCCGGCGGCGAACCCCTCTACGATGTGACATTCGAGAATGTCCAGGCCGGCTTGCGGACCGATTATCTGTTCCGGCTGGCGAACAATAACGGCGGCCTGGTGGTGGGGACCGGTGATCTCTCCGAGCTCGGTCTCGGCTGGTGCACTTATGGGGTCGGCGATCAGATGTCGCATTACAATCCCAATGCCTCGGTCTCCAAGACCCTGATCCAGCATCTGATCCGGTTTGTCGCGGTTTCCGGTGATGTCGACGCGGAAACCGCGCGCGTCCTCCACGATATCCTGGCGACCGAGATCTCGCCGGAGCTGGTGCCGCCGGGTGCCGACGGTGTGATCCAGTCGACCGAGAGCATCGTCGGGCCGTACGCATTGCAGGACTTCAATCTGTTCTATGCAACGCGCTTCGGCTTTCGGCCGTCTAAAATCGCCTATCTCTCTTGGAATGCGTGGCGCGACCCGAAGCGCGGCCACTGGCCGGAAAACATCCCGGAAGCCGCAAAGCGCGCCTATAGCCTCCCCGAGATTAAGCAATGGCTGCGCGTCTTCCTGTACCGGTTTTTCGAGCTCAGCCAGTTCAAGCGCTCCGCTCTGCCCAACGGTCCGAAAATCTCGTCGGGCGGCTCATTGTCGCCGCGCGGCGACTGGCGCGCCCCCTCGGACGCCACAGCCAAGGTCTGGCTCGAAGAGCTCGAAGCCGCGGTCCCCGACAGCGAATACCCGGCGGCTGGCTGATCTCGCTGTTAAATGCAGCGAAATAACAGCCAGCCGAGAGAGCAGGAATCTGCCTGCTATCGTCATCGCGACCTGCGGGCATACCGGGAGGGAAACGATCTCGGCCGTCACACATGCAGATGATCTAGATTGCTTCGTCGCGGCGCGCTCCTCGCATTGACGTTTCGCTCAGCAGGATAGGATGCCATTACGGCAATTTTGCGGTTTCCGTCTAAATGCTAAGACAGCGCTCGATCGTGCAGCCAATGGACAAGGATATCACGCAGGTGCCAGATTCCACGCTTGGCGTTTAGATAGGGGCGACGGCAATGAACCGTCTCGACGGCAAGGTCGCGCTGATTTCCGGCGCGGCGCGCGGCATCGGCGCAGAAACGGCCCGGCTGATGGCCGAAGCCGGGGCCAAGGTTGCGATCGGCGACGTTCTCGATGAGCGCGGGCAGGAAACCGCGCGGGCAATCGAGGGCGCCGGCGCCGCCGCAATCTATACGCGTCTCGACGTGACCCGCGAGGAAGACTGGATTGCGGCTGTCGGTGCGGTGACCGGCCGTTTCGGCGGCCTCGACATCCTCGTCAACAACGCCGGCGTCTTTCTCGGTACGAGCCTCGAGGAGGCAACGCTCGCCGATTGGCACCGGCTCTGCGCGGTCAATCTGACGGGCGTCTTTCTCGGCACGAAGCTCGCCTTGCCGGCCTTGCGCGACAGCGGACAGAAGAGCCCGCACGGTAGCGTCATCGTCAATCTGTCCTCGGTCGCCGGGCTCGTCGGTTCGCCGAGCGATCCGCTCTATTCGATGACAAAGGGCGGCGTCGCGCTGTTCACGAAATCGGCGGCGCTCGAATTCTCCCGCAAGGGCTACCGCATTCGCGTCAATTCGATGCACCCGGGCACGATCGAAACCGAGATGGGCGATCAGGTATTGGCTGTACGCGCCCGCAACCTCGGCACGAACGACCTCGAGCCGGCCCGGCAGATGTCGCTGGCCCGCATCCCGATCGGCCGCATGGGCACGGTAACCGACATCGCCAAGGGCATCGTCTTCCTCGCCTCGGACGACGCCGCCTTCATGACCGGCGCCGGTCTCGTCATCGACGGGGGCACCACCGCACAGTGATGCCCCTCTCCGCACTTCAGGGGGGTGAGGGAGGGGCCCGCATAGCGGGAGGGTGAGGTGGGTGGCGGCGCCGGACATCGCTATGCCCGGCCCCCTCACCCTGCCCTCTCCCCCGGCCGGCGGGGGAGAGGTGAAATTACGGACGATGAGTCAGCCGCCGTAGCGCGCCTCGAGCTCGGCGGCAGCTTCCGCCTCAGGCACGAGGCGGGTTCCGCCGAACCATATTTCGCCGACCTGGCCCTCCGGCCGGCGGACGCGACGCACGGGCTCGCCATGGCGAGCGGTACCCGCGGCGGCGATGAAATGGCCGTGGTCCTCATCCGAAACCGTTATTTCGCTCGCTTCCGTGAAGGGGTTCGGCAGAGACGGCGTTGCGACGACGACCTTGTCGCCGATCGGCACCAGATCGGCGGCGCCCCACAGCGTCCACCATCGGCCAGTCCAGTCGCGGACCTTGCTTGTCGGCGCGCCACCTTTGGCGAAGGTGGCCAGAATATGGAGTACGCCTTCGACCCATTGGTCGGCCGGTCCATCCACCGCATTCATGACGAGCGACACTGCAAGGGAGCGGTCCACCAATGTGGCGCTGCGGCTGGCGAAGCCTTGAAACGCACCGCCATGGCCAAACCACTCCCACTCCGCGGTCTTGCCGCTGGAGACGCCGAGCCCGTAATAGCGCTCGACATTGGTGTGCGGGTATCGCCATTGCGGGCGGATCATCTCACGCCGGCTGGCGGATGAAAGAATGCTGTTCTCGGCGACTGGGTCGAGCTGCGCAAAGAAACGAACGAGATCGCCTGCAGTGCTGACAAACCCGGTCGCCGCCGCGAGCGCATTGGTCGGATTGTCGCCCGGGATGACTACGCGCCGGCCGAGCGGCAATTTGCTGCTGTGGCCGCGCGCGGCCGGCACGGTGGCGGCAAGCGGCATGTCGGGGTCGGTCTCGGCGAGCCCGGCCGGCTCGATGATCGCGCGCCGGGTCCAGTCGCGATATGACGCCCCGGTCACCGCCTCGATGACGAGACCGATGAGGCCGAAGCCGTGATTGGAGTATTTGAAACGGGTATTGGCGTCAATCGTCGGGGCCGATGCGAGATCGCCGCGGAGCTCCGCCTCGCTGAGAAACGGGCGGGCGTCCTGCCATTGGCGGCCGTCGGGCCCGTCGCGCACGATGCCGGCGCTGTGCGACAGCAATTGCGCCATTGTCGCCTCGGCTATCGCCGGGTGAAGGCCTTCGACATACCGCCCGGCGCAGTCGTCGAGCGCGATTTTGCGCTCCTCGCGCAATTTCAAAACACCGGCGGCGCTGAAGGTTTTCGAATGCGACGCGACGCGGAAGCGATGACGCGGTGTCAGCGGCGCCCCGGTCACAATGTCGGCTTGGCCAAAGGCGCGTTCCAAAACCACCTGGCCCCGGTGCGCAATCACGATCACGCAGCCCGGCTGCTCGGACTGGTGCATCTGGTAATCGAGCCACTGCGGGATGTAGTCGAGCGCAGCTCCGAGCCAATCTTCCATCTCTTTGCCGGGTGCCGAGGTCACCATGCCTCGCGGCCGCGCGAGGGACGTGCGATGGGGGCTGCATTTACCAGTTCGCGCGCTGCGCGCTGCTCGGCCTCGTGTTTGTCGAACATCGCCTTGGCCGCGGCGTTGCGCTTGGCGCTGAATTCCGCGCGGTTGTCGCCGCACCATTGATAGGAGGCAGCGCGGCTCTCGTTGAGGCGGCTGAAATGAGGCATCACATAGCGGGCGTAAAGCTCGTATGAGCGCTTGGTCGCCTCGAAATCCGCCCAGTTGTGGGCTTGCTGCAGAAAGGCGCCGAACGTTCCCTGCTTCTCGTAAAGCCGCTCGATCAGCGCGATCGCGTCGTCGGGCGTGCCGCAGACGCCGTAGCGGTTCTCGACAAACCATTCGAGCGGGTCCTGGCCTGCCGGCACGATAAAGCGCGGCTGGTTGTTGTTGAGATAGCCGAGATAGCGCTCGAAGCCGAATTTGGCATTGGCGTAGGCTTGCTCACGGGTCTCGGCGATGTGCATCGGTCCCACAAGGCGTAGCCGGTCGGGGTTCATCCGCCGTCCTTGCTCGGCCGCGACATCGCAGGCGATCTGCCAGTTGGCAGCAAGCGCGTCAAAGCCAAACGGATTGGTCGCCGCCACGCAGATCATGCCGAGATCGTATTTGCCGGCGAGCCGCCCGCCCGACGGGGTGATCGCGCTGACCACAGCGACCTCGGGATAGGGCTTGGTGTAGGGCAGCAGGTGCAACCGGCACTCCTGCATCGTGTACCAGTCCGTCTTCTCGGTGACGACCTCGCCCTTGAACAGGCGCAGGATCACGTTGATAGCCTCCGCCATGCGGTCCCGCTGGGTCAGCGGATCGATGCCCATCATGATCGCATCGGACGCGAGGAGGCCGGGCCCGGCGCCGAACATGACCCGTCCGCGGGTCATATGGTCGAGCTGGACGATGCGGTCGGCGACCATCATCGGGTGATGATAGGGCAGCGAGATGACCCCGGTGCCGAAGCGGATGTGCCGCGTGCGTTCGGCGGCGAAGGCGATGAAGATCTCCGGCGAGCTGATGATCTCAAACCCCGCCGAATGATGCTCGCCGATCCACGCCTCATGAAAGCCGAGCTTGTCGAGCCAGGCCGTCAGCTCGAGGTCGCGCTCTAAGCATTGGGTCGGGTTCTCTTCGTTCGGGTGGAACGGCGGCAGAAAGATCCCGTGGCGCAATTGGATTTGGTTCATCGGTGGCCTCGCTCTCGGCGTATCATCCGAGGGTCATTATACGGAAAGGGGATGCAATGGCGATCAAGCGCGAGAAGATCCAGCCGCACGGCCTGCATGTCGTGATGCGGGCCGGCCATCCGGCCTACAACCACGTCGTCACCGTCAGCGGCAGCGGCAAGATGATTTTTGTCGCTGGGCAGCTCGCCCGCGACGCCAACGGCAAGTGCGTCGGCAAGGGCGACATGCGCGCGCAGATCCAGCAGGTTGGCGAGAACATCAAAGCCTGTCTCGAAGCCGCCGGCGCGAGCCTTGGCGACATCGTCAAGACCAATACTTTCGTCACCGACTACGAGGAATATTCGAAGCACGCCGACATGCGGCTGCGCTATTTCGGCCCGGCGACCCCGACCAGCACGACGGTCCAGATCAGCCGGCTTGCCGATCCTGACGCGATGGTCGAGATCGAGGCGATTGCCGCCATAGACGGCTGACCGGCCTCCTCCCGGGCAAATAGTAGGCGACGTTAACCAAATTGTAATAAAGGCGTCACGAGCGCGTCACTGACGCGCCGCTAAATTCCGCCGCGTTTCGAACACATTTGCCCAGGGGGAATCATGTCATCGAGGTCCACCGGCCGGCGCATGCGCCGTGGCCGCAACGCACTTTATTGCGCCGCTGCTCTGGTCAGCGCTGCCGCCGCGATGCCAGCTCAGAGCGCCGATCCCGATGCCCCGATCGATCAGCTGAAGACAGCAACGCCGATCAAGCACGTCATCGTCGTCATCGGCGAAAACCGCACCTTCGACCACGTCTATGGCACTTACGTCCCCAAGAGCGGGGATACCATCCTCAATCTGCTGTCGGAGATGATCGTGCGCAAAGACGGCGGCCCTGGGCCACGCTTCGGCGCAGCGAAGCAGTTCACGACCACAGCGCAAACCGGCTATTTCATTGGTGTCGATAAAAAGAGCAAGACACCTTACACCGTTTTGCCCGACCCGACGCTTGGCGGAGCGCCGAACAAGCCGAGCATGACGTCGCCGCCCTTCACAGGTTTCACCAATGCCCAGCTGGGCGTGATCGAGCCGTCTCTGGAACCTGCTGACCTGTTCCTGCTCACCACCGGTGCGACCGGCGCGGCTGTCACGAGCGGCGCCCCGGATACGCGCATTGTGAACTACGCAGGCCTGCCCAATGGCCCGTTCCAATTGACCGGCCCCAATTTCGCTTACGACACGTATACGGGCGACACTGCGCACCGGTTCTACCAGATGTGGCAGCAATCGGACTGCAGCATCCACAATGCCACGGAAGACAACCCGACCGGCTGCCTCAGCGACCTCTACCCGTTTGTAATGACG
>JAFASL010000454.1 GCA_019244535.1 Alphaproteobacteria bacterium | reverse complement strand
CGCGCGGTGCGCACCGGACCGTCGAACGACGCGCGGAGCCGCTCGAGCCCCTCGGCTTCCATTTCCTCGAACAACCGCTTCACCGTGTCGCCGTCGAGCACGCGCATGTCGCCGATATGCGTGCGAGCGACCTCGAAGCGCAGATCGGTCGTGAGCATGCCCCAGGCCGACAGCACCGCCGCAACACGCGGCACGATGATCCGCGACAGGTCGAGTTGGCGGGCGATCTCGGTTGCATGCAATCCCGAGGCCCCGCCGAATGCCAGCAGCGCAAAATGCCGGGGATCGACGCCGCGCCGCACCGAGACCAGGCGCACCCCCTCGGCCATCGTAGTGTTGACGACCCGGTGGATGCCGCGCGCCGCGGCAAGCCGGTCGACCCCGAGCCTCTCGGCGATATCGTCTAACGCCGCCTCGGCGGCCGCGCGGTCGAGTCGGCGGCGACCGCCAAGAAAGCTCGCGGGATCGAGATAGCCCAGCACCAGATTGGCATCGGTGACCGTCGCGGCAGCGCCGCCTGAGCCGTAGCAAGCGGGTCCCGGGACAGCGCCGGCGCTCTCCGGACCGACGTGCAAGATGCCTCCGGCATCGACTCGCGCGATCGAGCCGCCTCCCGCACCGATGCTGGCAATGTCGAGACTATTCAATGCAATCGCGTGTCCGGCAACCCGCCGGCCGGTCGCTAGCGTCGGACTCCCGTTGACGATCAGCGAGATGTCGGTGCTGGTGCCGCCCATATCGAACGGGATCAGATTTTGCTCGCCGAGCAATCGAGTGGCGCGGACGCTGCCGGCGATCCCGCCGGCCGGGCCGGATAGCACTGCCCCGGCCGCGAGGCGTCCGGACTCGGATATCGGCGCGACGCCGCCATGCGACTGGATGATCAAGGTCGGGCCGCGATAGCCGGCTTCCGCGAGTCTTTGCTCGAGGCGCCCCAGATAACCCGATAGGGCCGGCCCGACATAAGCATTTACGACCGTCGTCGAGACCCTCTCGTACTCTTTGATCTGCGGCAGCACCTCCGACGACAGTGAGATATAGACCCCAGCGAGTTCACGGTCGATTGCGGCCTTTGTCGCAAGCTCGTGACGCGGGTCGCGGTAGGCGTGCAGATAGCAGACCGCGACCGCTTCGACCTGCTCCTGCTTCAGGCTTGCCAGGGCGCGATCGAGGGAGCCGCGGTCGAGCGGTACCTCGACCCGGCCGTCGGCGCGCAGCCGCTCGCGGACGCCGAGACGCAGTTTGCGCGCGACGAACTGTTCGGGCGGCGGCAGGCGCAGATTGTACCGGTCATCTTTGAGCCCCTCGCGCATCTCGATCACATCGCGATGCCCTTCGGTGGTCAGCAGCCCGACCCGTGCTCCTTTGTGCTCGAGCAATGCGTTGGTTGCCACGGTCGTGCCATGGACAACCCGCTCGGTCGCGGCCAGCAGTGTGGCGAGCTGCGTGTCAAGCATCCGCGCCAGCAGCTTCAGCCCGTCGAGGACGCCGATCGAGGGGTCGTCGGGGGTCGAGGGGACCTTGGCCAAGGTCGCGTTGCCCAAATCGTCGACCGCAACAAGATCGGTAAACGTCCCGCCGACATCGACCCCGATTCGGTACATGCCGTCAGCTCCGGCCAATCCCCTTCCCCCCACGCGGGGAGAGGGATGAAGGAGAGGCCGTCACAAACCCGTTCTCGATGTCGCTTGCGATCGCAGCGGGGTTGCGTTCGGCAGGGTTTCCCCAGCCTCCGCCGCCGCCAGATTCGAGCACCAGCACATCATCGGGGCGGATCATCAGGCCGGTTTCCTTGGTTCGGATCGCCCGCGGCGCGTGGCCCTCGGAGTAGAGGGTGTAGCGGTGTGGAACGGCGTCCTTGCCGCCGAGGATGCCGCAGGCACCGTAGCGCACGCCGTCGCCGGCGGTGTTGCCGACCGCCGGTTCGGCGGTTTCGACGACCATTTCGACGATGCCGCCGGGTCCGCCGCGGTATTTGCCCAGTCCGCCGGAGTCGGGCCGGAATTCATGCCGGCGGAAGTACAGCGGAAAGCGCACCTCGGTCACTTCGAGGCTGCCGAATTTGATGCCGCCGGCGGCCTGCCATTCGCCGGCGCCGGGCCAGCCGTCGCCTGCCGGCGATGCGCCGCCGCCGGGCCGCGCCTGGAAGAAATGCCAGATGAACAGCTTACCCGACCGCGAATCCTTCCCTTGGATCGCGATACGGAAGCGACGGCCCCAGCCCGCCATCGCGCGGTCCGGGCAGGCAGGTGCCAGGGCTTTGATGATCGCCTCGAGAATTTCTTGCGCGCAATGATTGGTAGCGAGGGTGACCGGTGCGCCGGGGTTGGCCCACACCACCGTTCCCGGCTTGGCGATGATCGTCAACGGGCGAAATGTGCCGTCGTTTTTCGGCGTGTCGGGGTCGATCAGATAGGACAATGCGACGACGACCGAGGAATACATGTTCGGGTAGGACGAGTTCACGAAACTCGTCACCTGCTCGTGCGAGTCGGAGAGATCGATTGTGAGATCGCTGCCGCTCTTCGTGACCGTGGCACGGATATGGATGTCACTGTTGCCGCGGCCGTCGTCGTCGAGCAATGCCTCGCCCCGGTAGACGCCGTCCTTCCACTCGGCGATCACGGCCCGGGTCTGGCGCTCTGCGCCGTCGAGAACGGCTTCGATCGCGGCCTCGGTCACCGGCCAACCGAATTCGGCCGCGAGCGCCAGCAGACGACGCTCGCCGAGATGCGCCGAGCCGATCATCGCCGCGAGATCGCCGCGGAAGTCGCGCGCATGACGTACATTGGTCGCGATCATCTCGAGCAGGTCGGCACGCGCGGTGCCGCGGTCATAAATCCGC
>JAFASL010000365.1 GCA_019244535.1 Alphaproteobacteria bacterium | reverse complement strand
GCGGGTCCGGAACAGGTGTAGTGCGCGACATAGTTTCCGAATTCAGCAAACTGGTTCAGCACGAGATTATCGGGGTCACGCGCAAGCTCGGCGCATTTATCGTAAATTTCCTTGACGTTGCTCTCCGAGCCGGGGGTGCGGATGATGTCCTCAGGCCGGGAGACCCAAGCACGCAGCCATTCGAAGCGCTCCTCGCTCATGCCGGCCGGCAACACCGCGACGCCGTGGCAGCCGAGGATGCGCGATATCGCGACGCCGCCACGGCAATAATTTCCCGTGGACGGCCAGACCGCCCTATGGCGGGCCGGATCGAACCGGCCCGTCACCAGTTGCGGGATCAGGCATCCGTACCCGGCCAAAACCTTGTGCGCTGCGATCATCGGAAAAAAGCATCCGAGCGCTACAACAATTGGAGCCCGGACCCCCGTCAGCTCGGAAGGCAGCACCAGATGCGCCGGGGCTCCAGCAAAGCCGTCTCGACGGCGGTCGTTGTACCAGTGCACACGGAAGAGATTGGCCGGATCGGGTCGATCAGGATCCGCACGGCGTAGAGCCTCGATGCGCGATTGCGGCATAGTTGAGGGATCGGCGAGCTCGGCGAAGCGCGGCAATCTTACTCCGGCCTGGCCCAATGATCGCGCGGCCCGGTTGCGTACGGCAGCGTCGACAACGGTTGTCACAACTGCCTTATTCGTCACCGCTCAGTCTCATCCGCCTCGAGCCAGCGCGGGGAAGGGAGGGAGGGTGTCTAGGTCTCCGGAACCTAGAAAGAGCGTTTACCGCTTCTCCAGCTGCGAGATCTCGGCGTTGCAGCCGACGCATTTGGCCAAAGTGAACGTGACTTTGCCCGTGTCGTCGTCGACGAGGAATTTGACAGGCACGCCGCGGCTGTCGAGCCAAACGGTGTATTTCGTGCTGCCGTCGACTTCGTATTTCACGGCCGGAATGTTTGCCTTGTCGATTTTGACCGCCGTTTCCTGGCCACTGCCGATCCGCACCTGTTCGAGCTTGCCGGTATCGGGGCGCATCATCGTGTTGGAGTGCAGAAAGCTCAAGGACCACGGATTGGCCGGGTGAACCGACCAGGGTGCGGTGATCGTGCCTTCCGGCGAATTTATTACAAAGCTGTTGCCGCGCGCCTCGCCCTTGACTTCCTGGGGACCATTTCCCTTATCGGTGACGCCGCGAAACGAGACGAGCCGGTTTCCCTGCCACCGCTCGGTGCGGTCGGCTTCCTCCCGGTACATCCGAACGCCCATCATCTTTACTTCGAAATGCGCCTGGGTCTTGACCGTCGCGCCGTCTCGGGTCGGCTCGATCGTGTTGGTGTAAGTGCCGATATCGCCGAACACCGAATGGCTGACCCGATACGTGAATTGGGCCGAACCTTGCGCCATTGCGGGACTCCCGGCCAGCATAGCGCCTGTCAAGCCGGCTATCACTATGGCGAGCCTTCTCAATGGGTTCGTTCGCGAATCCATGTCGCCCTCCTTTTAAAATTTTCCCCTCACCCGAGGCGGGCAATCCCCCTAGACCAGGAACACCGCACTCGCGCTAAGCATTCCATGGCCTTAACGGTTCGTTAATTCAGACTACCTCGACCGGTTCCGTGGTTCAAACGAAATATCGATCAATCCGAATGTTTAGTTCCGGACGAACGCACTCCGATCAAGCCTAAGGTTAGCCGCGGAACATAAGTCGCAACAACTCGATAAATTTTGGCCAAACGCGGTGGTTCTTCAGTCTCGGATCAACTTGCTACGGTGGGCTCATTGCGGACCGTCTTTGCTATCTCCTTTTGCCGATCGAACTCTTCGCGCCGCCGCCGGATCTCGTCGGGGGAGAGGCGCTCGATGTTCGAGTAATCGAGCTTCCAGGACGGGTCTGCGCTCCAGCGCAGCGGAGACTGCGCGGTGGTGCGCGGCGCAGGCGCTGCTTCGAGCACCCGCAACGCCAGCTCCAATGTGAAGGCTTGCGACTGCGGGTCGTTCGGCCGGCCAGCCGCGTTGCCAAGCGGAAAATCGCTGAACAGAAAGCGCGGCACGCCGCAAAACTCGACAATGTCCTTGGCGCAGCCCATGACAATCGTGGCGATGCCGTTCTCTTCCAGATGACGTGCGGCCAGACTCACGGTCTGGTGACACACCGGTCAATTGGCGACGAGGAGAGCGGCATCGATCCGGTCCTCGCGGCAAACAGCCAGCAGCTCCGGGCAGTCCCTGTCGATGGTCGTGCGGTGGCTGCGGTTGGTCGGCGCACCATAGAAACGCGGCGCGATTTCGCCGATGCGGCCAGCGGCTGCGCAACGTCGCAGTTCCGGCAGCGGAAACCAGGTATTGCTGTCCTCGGCGGTCGTATGCGTGCGGTCGATGCCCACATGCGAGATCCGCAGATCATGATCGACCGCAGTGTTTCCCGAATAGACGCGGTAGAACTTTGCCGCGGCGTTGTAGGGGGCACCGGGACCTTGGTCACCCTTGCCCGGTTGGTACGGCGCCGCCGTCGTTATCAGGCCAACCCGGCACTTGGAGAGCGGCTTCTTCAGCGGGTCAAACGGCACCTCGGCATAATGCGCCCACCGGTAAGGCGCGCCGTAGCCGAGCGCCTGATAATAGTCGCGGATCCGCTGGATATATGTGATCGGTGCGTCGTATTCGGGAGCAAACTCCGGGTAACCACTATCTCCGCTCATGGGTGTTGTTGCCTCCTCGACAAGATCATCTCGCCATCATAGCAGAGTCGGCGCCTGCTTAACCATTTTCGAGTAATTCGTTGCTAGAACCTCTTTGAAGGACTGGGCTGGGAATTTACTTAGCCGTGTTGAAGCGTACCAGTCAGCTGAAATTTCCGGGCTTTTGCCGGTTGGGCGCCGGTGTGCTCCTCGCATTGCTGTTGGCGCTTCCGCCGAGCGCGTTTGCCGCCGCGCCCCCGGCCACGATCCAGACCTGCTTTGCACCGGAGGCCGATTGCGCTGCCCTCGCCGTGCGGGCGATTGACCGCGCCGAGCACGAGATCCTGGTCGGCGCTTACGGCCTGACGACGGGGGCCGGTATCGTCGAGGCGCTGCTGCGCGCGCACCGGCGCGGCGTCGAGGTGAAGCTGATCGCCGACAAAACCACACCTTGCGGTCGCAACAGCGGGATCGACCCGCTGGCGAATGCGGGTGTGCCCGTGTGGATCGACTACGTCGCACGGATCGCCCATGCGAAGACAATGGTCATCGACGGCACCGTGACGCTGAACGGCTCTTACAATTGGACGCGTGGCGCCTCCGCGAACTCCGAAGATTTGAACCTCGTTGCCTCGCCGGCCGTCGCTGAAGCGTACGCCGCTCATTGGCGCGACCGGCAAGCCGTTTCGCTGCGCTTCGACCGGCGCGAGAGTTGGTGTCGGGCGCAAATCCGCTGATCCCCGACCGGGAGTTGCTGCAGATCGGACAAACGTTCCACTATCCTCGCCGCCTCAACACAGCTGTAGGAGAGGGCAGGGATGGCGAGCGCACTCGAGGAAAAGGAAGCGATCCGCGAGGTCCTGGCGGAATACTGTTTCCGCCTTGATGATGGCCGGTTCGCCGAGATGGCGGGGTTGTTTACCGAAAACGGCACCTGGGACACCGCTTTCGGCAGGGCGACCGGCCGCGCGATTATTGCCGAGCTGGCGCGCAGCCTGCGGGAGCGAGCCGGGGACCAACGGCCGCGTGGAATCCATCTTGTAACCAATATCGCGATCACGCTGGACGGCGCGAGCGCGCGCGTCCGCTCCAACTGGACCGTCGTCCAGAACAGCGCGGAGGGACCGAAGATCGGCTCCGGCGGGGCCTATCTCGATGAGCTGGTCAAGGAAGGCGGGCAATGGCTGTTCCGCTACCGCAAGATCGACCGCTTCATCGCGCCCTGAGCCTGGGTCCCAGGACATGGCGCGCGAATAAGCCTCGATTTCGCCTCCTTCTCGTCGCCCCCGCGAAAGCGGGGGTCCAGAGCCTGCCACTGGCTTAGACTGGGCACTGTTTGCGGTATTGCCCCCTGGGTTCCCGCTTGCGCGGGAACGACGTCAAAAGCCGCTCAGGTCTTCTGCGCGGCGGCGCTCCGCGGGTTGAGGCTCTGGATGTGGCCGCTCTCGGTGCCGGCCGTCGGGTCGATGACCGCGTTGATGAGCGCCGGCTTGCCTGACGCGAGCGCCTCGCTGACCGCTTCGGTGAGGCTTGGCGTGTCAGTGGCGTGGTAGCCGGCGCCGCCAAACGCCTCGATGATCTTGTCGTAGCGCGCGTCGCGCAGGAGACCGGTCGGCGAATAGGGCTTGTCTTTCGGGTCGCCGCGATAGACGCCGTTGTTGTTGAAGA
>JAFASL010000343.1 GCA_019244535.1 Alphaproteobacteria bacterium | reverse complement strand
GCGGCGCCGCTAAGGCATCCCGCGCATTAACCGAATGTCGGCAGTTTGCTTGCGAACTTGCGGCCCCGAAGAAATCAGCGAGTACGGCATTGTCCGCAGGCAGCCTGCGTGCGCTCGATCTTCTGACGGCGATCGAGGCCCATTGGTTTCCTCAGGCGTGCCAGGTGAGGCCGGGGTTGCCGATGATGGTGGTGGCGAGGGGGGTGGTGCCGTTCATTCCCCAGATCGCCGCCTCGCCGCTGTCGTTCTCGAATGCGATCGCGGTGCCGTCGGTCTGCCAGGTCAGGCGTCTCCAGCGCGATCGTTACCAATCCGGGGCCGGACTGGCACGCACTCGGCACCCGCGGCTACAATGGCGACGGCCTCTCCGACAGCGGGGAGGTCAGCATTTCGAGAGGCGGCGGTCCGCACCCAAGTATCCAAGCCTCTCGTGCCTTCGTTAACGAAACGGTACTCCACCTCCAATCTAGGAGCCAGGAACCATAGAAAACTTTGCGAACATTGGTTAAAGGTTCATCTAAATATTAACCTTTGTTGAGATCTCCGTTCACCGTCATGGCCGGGCTTGTCGCGTGAGCCTTCAGCCCACGAACTGGATCGGTGGGCATCCACGTCTTTGCCTCGCCCCGTAGCGTCCGTCGCGGATGCGTGGATGCCCGGATAAAGTCCGGGCATGACGAGTTGGGGCGTCATGTCTCATCTGAATGAGCCTGGACACTAGATGACCGTTGTGGCTTGCTCACTGATCCGCTCAGGAGAAGTTCGGCGACTTTGGGGGGGGCGGGGGCGGGTTGGCTTCGGGGGAGCCCGCAGGCGGGATGAGGCCCTGCTCGGCGAAGCGCTGGCGGACGCCTTCGAGGACGCCGAGTGCTTGCACGAAGCCTTGCACCGGCAAGGCGAGGGTGAATTCGGCGACCGGCTGCAGTTCGCGATTGCCGCCGCGCTGCACCGCTTCGAGGCGATGAAATTCGAGGCGCACGACGCCGTTGACGACGCTCACCTCGCGCAGTCCGTCGCAGAAATATGTGGTCACTGCAGGTCTCCTCCCAGTATGGCATCTGCAACGCTTGGAAACTCCCTCTCCGCCCCCGGAGGCGGAGAGGGTGCGAGAGTTGGGGCATATCGCTCACGGCTCGCGCAGGCTTTCGCCGATGACGCGGGTGATCGGGTTCATGACGTAGTCCAGTATCGAGCGGCGGCCGACCTTGATGTCGCAGACGACGCGCATGCCGGGGCGCAATGCAAAGCCTTCCGGCAGGTTACGGAATTTGGCTTGGGTCAGCTCGATGCGCGCGCGGTAATGGGTCGGGCTCTGGCGCGCCTGGTTTTTGAGCTCGGGCGAGGCGCCTTCCTCACTGGTTTCACGCGCATTGTCGTCGCCCACTGTATCGGGGGTCAGCGCCTTCAATACGCCATAGGCGAGACCGAATTGCTGCCATGGCAGTGCTTCCAGTTTGATCGTCGCGCGGTCGCCGATATGGAGGCGCGCGACGTCGCGCGTGTCGACCTGCACCTCGAACAACAGCGGGGCGTGCTTCGGCACCAGCCGCATCAATGTCTCGGCTTCGCGCAAGACCGACCCGGCGGGGCGATGCGCGAGTTCGAGGACGGTCGCGTCCTCGGGGGCCGTCATCACCGCCAGCTCGTGCCGCAATTGCGCCTTTGACAGCCGGGCCGCCGCGCCGTCGCGGTCGCTCCTCGTCTGGGCCATGTCCTCGGACAATTTGCGCTGCCATTCCTCTTTGAAGCCGTCGCGCTCGGCTTCCGCCCCGGCGATCTGCTCGGCCAGTTTCTGCTGCTCGCCGAGATTTGTGTCGAGCCGGGTCCTGGCGTCGACGAGGTGCTGGCTCGCCTCGATCAATTTCAATTTGGAAGCGAGGTCCTTGGCGACCAGTTGCTGGTACATGCCCTCCGCCTGGCTCGCCAGCCGGATCTGTTCTTCGAGGTTTTTCACCTCGATCTTGTGCGCCGCTAGATCCGCCTTGTATTGCTCGGCCTTGCGTTCGGCGGCGCCGAGCTTGGCGGTGTATTCCGCCTGTCGCTTGCGGAAGACGTCGCGCTGCGTCTGCTCGTCGGCATTGGGGTTCGCCGGGTCGTAGGCACGGCCCGCCAGCTCGGCGTCAAGCCGGTCGTAGGTCGCGCAGAGGTTGCGCAATTTCGCGACGAGCTCGTCCCGGTCGGCTTGCGAGAAGGTCGGGTCCAATGTTGCCAATAGGTCTCCCGCCTTGACCTGCTGGCCCATTCGGACCGCGATCGACCGGACGACCGAAGTCTCGACCGGCTGCACGACGATCTCGCTGTCGCTCGTGACGATCTTGCCATTGGCGCTGACGACGATGTCGACCTTCAGCACCGCCAATGCGATTGCAGCGGCCGCGATCAGGGCGACCATCAGCCACAGCACGAGCCGGCGCTTTGGCGGCACACGGAGCACAGTTTCGAAATCGTAATCGATCAAGGCGCGCGGCGATGCGGCGCTCGATGGCGCGGCGGGTACCACGGCGGTGCGGGCCGGCACGGGGGTGAGGCTCATTGATAGACCCTCGCCTGCTGGCTCCACAATTGCTTGTATGGCAGACAGCTGCCGAGCAGAGCCTCGTGGTGGCCGACCTGCACGAGATGGCCGCCATCGACGACGATGATCGCGTCGGCGCGCGCGACAAAGGACAGCCGGTGCGTGACGAGGATGATCGTGCGTCCGCGGGCGATCGCTGCAAGGTGC
>JAFASL010000034.1 GCA_019244535.1 Alphaproteobacteria bacterium | reverse complement strand
TCCACCGCAATCACACGACACGCCCGCCGCTCGCTCATCGCGAACCCGCCTCGCAGATGAGCCACCGCCTCGCGGCCAGCAGCGGGCGTCACCATTTTTTGAATCAACGAGCAGAGACGATATGTCCGTTGAACGCCCGCATCAAGGCGCCTCCTGACAGTCTGCTCTCAGCCAACTTGACCGAGCCTGATCGGCTCATCGATCGCGCATCGGAAACTGCGAGCATACTTGTCGGCAATCTCGCGCGCAAGCTCGTTGGCATTGGGATTCGCGCGGGCGTCAACATAACCAACGTGACATACGGGACCCGGTGCGAGCCGCGTGATTACCAGCGCTTGGCCGCGGATCTGGTTGGCGTTCTCGTCGAGCGACGAAGTGTTCCAGCGCAAGATCGTCGCGAACGGGTGGGCGTTGCCGTCGCGGTCGCGCTCGATCCGCCATTCGATGATCCCCTCCGCGCGGTTGAAGGCGCTTAACGTCTGGGTCGCGGCGGGCTCGTTCTGCCGAAAGGGCTGATCACGAGCCAGTCGTGCTTCCGGCGCAGGCGGGATCACTGAAAAACCCGGATGGCAGCTTGACATCAAATCGGATCTACGCGGAGAAGGATGGGATCAAGCCGCCGATGTAAGGCAAAGCCAAGTATGGAGTTAGGAAAGCAAAAGCAAAAGATGCCTGACCACCGATCGCCGCATCGGCATCAGCGCCCTCGCGGTCCACCCGCTAGAAATAGCGCCGGATCTGCACCGGCGCGTCATCGGGCGAAGATAATCCTGATTAAGCTGGGCCATTTTCCATTGGGTGCTCAATGGCGAGCAGGTGCCGGTCCAGCGTGATCCAGCCATTCCTCCGGAAGGCATCGCACTATTGCTGAACGGAGAGTTTTTCGGGCGCGGACTTCTGCGCGCGCTGCTGATCTTTCCGATGGTGGCAACCCCCGTCGCGATGGGCCTCGTATGGGTCGTTATGCTCGACCCGTCGCTCGGCATCCTGCGTTATCTATTCGGGCTCGTCGGCATCGCCGACCCGCCGCTCTGGCCGATGCCTGGATGTGGACGCCTATGGTGGCATTGATCTGCAGCGCGGGGCTCGCCGCCTTGCCGGTCGAGCCGTTCGAGGCGGCGATCGTCGACGGCGCCAACGCCTGGCAGCGTTTTCGCTATCTGACCTTGCCGCTGCTGATGGCATTCCCGCGGCCTATGCCGTCGCGCGGTGGCGCCGCACCGCGCTCGGCGTCGTATTGCTCGCCCGCGCGCATGGCGCCGGGCATCGCCTTTCTGATCCCGCTGTTCGTCGCCTGCCTCGAGCTTCACCTCGTCGGCGGCTATACGAGCCTGATCTCGCTCCTGTGGCACCTCTCCGTTCAGGAAACGGAGCACGACGGGTTGGCGTTGCAGATGTAGCAGGTGCTGGGCCCGCGATCCGCCATGCTGGCGAGTTTATACGTGTTCAGAGGTGCCAAAGGCGACCTCATCAAGATCGTCTGGCTTGACGGCATCGGCATGTCGCGCGAGGCCAAGCGCCTGGAGCGCGGTCGCTTCATCATGCCGCAAGTCCGGTGCTGTGCGAGGGGTGCCCAATAACGGGCACCCTACCGCACAATTTGGCCGACCACTCGAAATCTCCTTCCAGAGCCGGATCGGTTTTACCAGATACTTCCGAGATGAACACGCGCCGGTAGGCGAGCTGAATGATCGCGCTGCGAAGATTTCCACAAGCTTTAAATAAGGACTGTCGAGCTTCCTGTCTGGTAATGTCACGCCAGCTGAATATCCGAAACCATCTTCGTGCCCTTCGTCTCGGGGCTGAATAGCATCGAGACGAAGACCGAGAGGGCGGCGACGGTGGTGCCGATCATCATCGGTATCGCAAAGCCCATGTGCCACTCCGTCGCGAAGTATGCCAGGACCGGTCCCACAAGACCGCCGAAGATCGCCCCCTGATGATAGCAGAAGCCAGTGGCCGACGCCCGCACCTCGGTCGGGAAGCGCTCGGACAGATAGTGGGGCCATTGCGTGTGCATGCCGCCGCCGCCAAAGAAGCCCTGCAGGGTGAAGAACACCACGATCATCGTGTAGTCGGTAGTCAGCAGATACAGTGGCGCGACCGGAATGGTCAGCAGAGACGTAGTCATGAGGGTCATTCGCCGGCCAAAGCGGTCGGCGCACCAGCCCCAGAGCATCGCTGAAAGGAAGAACATCAGGCTCTGCAGCATGATCGGCAGAGCGACGTAGCCGGTGGGCAGGCCAAGGTCCTTCTGCAGATAGGAGGGGAACATGCCGCCGACCGAGTAGCCAACGACGAACGCGCTGGCCATCAACCAGCATGCCGTGAAGGTATTGAAGAGCAGCCCGCGCCGAAAAATACTGAACAATGGCGCGCGGAACTCACGGTTCTCGAGCCGCTGCTTGCGCCGGTTCTCGATCCAGATCTCTGGCTCTTTGACGTACTTGCGGATGTAGACAATCACCAGCGCAGGCAACACGCCGATCAGCAACAAGCCGCGCCAGCCAATGGAGTCATAGAGCAGACCGTAAGCCGCGCTCGACAACAGGGCGCCGAGGCCCCAGGAGCCTTGCAGGACCGATCCCATGAATCCCCGCGAACGCTGCGGCCACGTTTCCATCGCCAGCGCGGCGCCGGCAGGCCATTCCGCGCCCATACCGATCCCTAAGGCAGTACGGAACAGTAGCAGCAACCAGAAGCTCGGCGCCAGGCCGGCGAACAGGTTGCAGGCTGAGTACCAGGCGATCGAGATCATCAACGGCTTCTTGCGTCCGATCCGGTCGGCGAGCCACCCTGACGCTGTGGCACCGACTAGCCTCATCCACAACGTCAGCGTGAAGATGACAGCGACCTCTGTCAGCGGCACGCCGAAGTCCTTGGAAATCGGCACCATCAGCAACAGGAAAATTGTGAAATCAAAGGAGTCGAGTGTCCAGCCAAGCCATGCAGCAACCCAGGCGAGCCATTGATCCTTTGTTGGTTCCTTCCACCACGGGATCGGGTTTGCGCCAGCTACAGTGGTCGACATTGGCGATCTCCCCTTTGTTCGCGGACGTTCGTGGTTCGCTCAGCGATGCAACTAGGGGCGGCCGGCAGACCGCGCAGGGTGGAATCCGGTTTGCTGCGCCGTCGCTGTCCTGGTTGACAAGGGCGGCGTTGTCTATTTAACAGCCGACGCTATGAGCTCTGCAACAGCGAAAATTGCTCTAACGGTTTGCCGAAACCGTCCGAACAGGTGGTGAACATGAGCTATTGGCGCTGCCTAAGTCATTGATCGTAATGAGTGTCGAAACGTCGGAAAACCCTACTTCAGCAGCCTGCTACGCCGTGCTGATCACGGCGCCGCCGTAATCAAACACAGCTATGGGACTATCGACCGAGCCCTCTATTATCGCCGGCAATCGGAGCACCTTCGGCGTTTGGCCGATTTAACGTGGCAGGCCAGTCTTGAGGCGTTACTTCGTACTCTCGCGCAAGACTACGACCAAATGGCGAAGGAGCTCGAAGCCGATAACCATAAGGTCGATGCATAGGGGATTTCGTGCGGCTCTGAGCGCTCCGGCCTCTCCGATGGGAGTTGCCGTGCTCGGCGCGTACAGCCATGCTGTGGGATTCCCACGGTGGGCGGCGAAACGCGAAGCTGCTGCGGTGTAAAAGCGGGCCTAGCGGAGCTATTACCGGACCTGCTCGACGCTCAGGCTGCCGGGGGAGACAGACCCAACCATAAGCGGGCGCTGGCGTCACATAAAAGCTCGCATCGGGCACGGCAGAACACCCGCGGCTCCGGTCGGCGTGGCATCCATATTCGTAGAATCGAGCAGGGGAGGATAAGATGGCCGACAGGTTCGATTTGCCTTGCCTTCACATTGCGCGAGGAGGGCGGCTACGTCGACGACCCCAGCGATCCCGGCGGCGCCACCAACATGGGGATCACCTTGGCAACTTACCGGCAATGGTCCGACGATCCCAATCTCGGTGACGTGCAGGTCAAGGACTTGGCGCCAAAGACGGCGACAGCGATCTACCGATCACTTTACTGGAACCCACTACGGGCCGACGCGCTTCCGGCTGGCGTCGATCTCAGTGTATTCGATATGGGCGTCAACGCCGGTATTTGGCGGTCGGCTAGGCTGCTGCAGCAAGCGCTCGGCTTCACTGGTGACGAGGTGGACGGCTCGATCGGCCCCGAGACGTTGGCGGCTGCGGGCCGGTTCGATCCCCGAAGCCTCGTGAATAACCTGGCCGACCGGCAGGCGGCGCATTACAGGTCGCTCCCCGATTTCCCAACTTTTGGTACCGGTTGGCTCAATCGCACTGAGGCGCGACGCGATGCAGCGCTCACGATGA
>JAFASL010000428.1 GCA_019244535.1 Alphaproteobacteria bacterium | reverse complement strand
AGTGGCGCTCGGATTGATGTACCTCGTGGGCCAGGGCGTCGCGCGGGACTCCCGCAAAGGCGGGGAGTGGCTCGGCAAAGCGGCCGAGCAAGGGAGCGCGCGCGCGCGGTATAATCTGGCGCTCTTAACTCTCGCCGACGACGGCAGGCCGACCGACGAGCGCGCTGCCGAGACTTTGCTGCGTCAGGCCGCGCGGCAAAATTTCGTGCCGGCGATGCTTCGCTTGGCCCAGATGTATGAGAACGGCGAAGCGTCGGTGCCGAACTTGATCGAGGCTGCGAAATGGTACCGCGCCGCTGCCGGGGCCGGTGATGCCGAGGCGCAGTTCTGCCTCGGCCGGCTTTATGCCCGCGGTGACGGCGTCCCGCAGGAGCTGGGTGAAGCCGCCGATTGGTTTCAAAAAGCCGCCGAGCAGGGTGTTGCTGCCGCCCAAATCAATATCGCCGCGTTTCACCTGCAGGGCACCGGGGTTGCGCGCGACGCGGCCAAGGCGGCCGGCTGGTATGGCCGGGCAGCCGAGCAGGGGATCACGACTGCCCAGCTTCGGCTCGGCTATCTTTATCTCGCCGGCGAAGGTGTTCCGCGTGATCCGGAGAAGGGCCTGGCTTGGCTGCGCCGGGCGGTCGCGGCAGGCGATCCGGAGGCGCAAACGGCGCTTGGGATGTTCCACGCACGCGGTGAAAATGTCGCCCGGGATTTCGGGTTAGCCGCATCCTTCCTCCAACAAGCGGCGGATTCGGGTCATGCGCCGGCCCTCCTCCAGCTCGGGCACCTTTATGCCCAAGGACATCGCGAGCCCCCCGAACGCGAGGCGGCGCTGGGCTGCTACCGCGCGGCCGCCGAAGCCGGAAATCTCGAAGCGCAGCGGCTGCTTGCGTGGAATTACCTGAACGGGCACGGCGTCGCCAGAGACGTCTCAACTGCGGCGCTGTGGTTTCGCAAAGCCGCCGAACGGGGAGATCCCGCCGCACAGTTCCAGTTGGGCGCAATGTATTGCACGGGCGCCGGGGTTGTCCGCAACCTAGCGGAGGCGGTCAAATGGTACCGCTGCTCGGCCGAACAAGGTGATCGCTACGCGCAATACAATCTCGCGATCATGCTGCTGAAGGGCCAAGGCGCAGTTCAAGACGCCGAGCGTGCATTCCATTGGTGTTGCATGGCTGCTGAACAGGATTTGCCGGAGGCGCAGCTTCAGCTCGGCGATCTGTATCGACTAGGCCAGGGGGTGACCGCTGATGCCTCATTGGCCGATGCCTGGTATCAGAGAGCCGCCGCGCAGGGCGATGCCAGTGCCGCTTTCAAGCTTCGCCGATTGCACGAAAGCCGCGCAGTCGGAGCTGAATGACGCTCGCTTTGGCTTTGATCCTGTCGCGGCATTGCGCAGAATGCGCCGCTCAGGAGGTGCGACTTTGGCGCAAAGAGTGTCGGGAAAGCCGCAGGGCTAGCTGTCCGCGGGTGCAGTTTGCAAGCCTGCGGCAAGCGAGTTCCGCTCGCCCCGACCTTCCAGCGGTGGGGTTTTCCGTGATAAGTCGGCATGAGTCCTGCTTTTTTATGCGATAACAGGATGTAATCCCGGCCGGAGACCGCATCGCAAGTTGGCGGGACAAACGGCCGACTCAAGGCTCGGTATTAGGGGGAACCGGAATGGAATTCAGCTTGATCGTGCGTGGCCAGCATCCCGCGGGCGAGGACATGCGGGCGCGGCTTGCGGACGACATCGACCTCGTCATGCGAGCGGAAGAGCTCGGCTTCAACGGCCTAGTGAAGGGCTCGCATTACAGCGCGCATCCGCTGCAGTCGTTGCAGCAGATCCCGTTTCTGGCGCAGGCCGCGATTCTCGCGCCGAGCCTGCGGCTCATCTGCGGGCTCGTGCTATTGCCTTTGCACAAGCCGCTCGAGATCGCCGAGCAGCTCGCGACATTGGACATCATGTGCGGCGGTAAACTGGTGTTTGGCTGCGGCATCGGCTACCGTGATGTCGAATTTCAGGCTTTCGGCTTGACCCGCAAAGAGGCGGCAAAACGTTTCGAGGAATGCCTCGTCGCCGTCAAGCGGCTGTGGACCGAAGACTTCGTTGACATGACGGGCTCGCATTTCGTGCTCGACCACGCTAACAGCACTGTAAAACCGTTGCAGGAGCCAATGCCGCCGGTGTGGATCGGCGCCAATGCCGATGCCGCGATCCGGCGCGCGGCGCGGCTCGGCGATTGCTGGTACATCAACCCGCACAGCACTTTGACGACCCTGGCGCGGCAGATGGACCTCTACAAGCGGGCGCTCGACGAATATGGCAAGCCGTTTCCGGCCGAATTGCCGATGCGCCGCGAAGTGTTTGTCGCCGGCACCCGAAACGAGGCGATCCGGCTGGCGCAGCCTTATCTCGAAGTCAAGTACAAGACCTACCGCGAATGGGGGCAGGACAAGGTCATGCCGGCGGGGGACGATTTCGATCACGACTTCTACGAATTGCTCGACGACCGTTTTCTGATCGGCTCCCCGGATGAGGTTGGCAACCGGCTGATCGACCTGCAGCGCCGGTTTGGCGTCAACCACCTCGTCGCGTCGGTCCATTGGCCGGGCATGCCCAACAGCCTCGCCCTCGAGCAGATGCAGATCCTCGCCGAGGAGGTCATGCCAATGGTGCGCAGCGCCGGTTAGCCGATGCGGGCAGCGCTGTAAATTCCGGCGCTATCTCGTGCCGAACTTGGCGGTGACGATCGCCTGTTTGCAGCGGTCGGAGAATTCGGTGAAATGGTCCTTCATGCAGGCCTGGATGCGGCCGCCGCCGGGCTGGACATCCGGACACGTCCGCTGTACGTCGTCCTTGCAGGCTTTGACCAGCGCGACGCTGCTCAGCAGCGCTTGTTTGCAGGTTTCAGAAAACGTTGCGTAGTGCTCCTTGACGCAGGCGCGCAGCCGGCCCTCGCCCGGCTCAACTCCGGCACAATGCTGCTGGATCTCCGTCACGCACGAGCCCCGCAGCGCCGTCCCCTGCGCGATTGCGCCGACGGGTGCCATCAGCAGCACGGACGCGACGCTGAGTGCGAAGGTCTTCCGCAAACCCTTCACTCCTCCGACATGCCGGCCCGGCGCAGGCCGGGAAAATAGGTAGCCTCGGCTCGGGCGCGAATTTGAGGATTGTCGTACCAAGCGTATTTTTGAACACGCGCGAGGCTTGAATAGAGATTGCTCAACTTCTGCGCTTCGGCGAGCTCGGATCGAGCGCGTTCGGTTTCGCCCTTCAGCGCATAACCGGCTGCAAGATAAGCGTGGACAAACGCCAGCCCGGCATTCTCGCTGTTCGCCCTTTCCAGCCAGCCGATCGCTTCGTCGGTGCGCGACTGGAGCAGATAAATCACTCCCATACGCCCGTACCACGAGGCAATCGCGCGCTCGTGCGGGCTGAGGTGGATGGCTTGTTCAAAATACGGGATCGCCTGATCGACCGCCCCGGTTAAAAACTTGCACCAACCGAGGCGTGCATAAGCCGGAGCCCGGCTGCGATCGAGCGAGATTGCTTGTTCATATTCGGGAATGGCCTCCCCGCAGCGTGACTGCGCGAACAGGACCTGTCCCTTTACGTAATGCGCCAGCGCGCTGTTCGGTGACGTCGCCAAGGCCTGCGCCACCAGCTTTTCGGCCCGGTGGAGATCTTCGTCGGGGGAATCGCTGAGCTCGTCGGTTACCCGGAAGGCGAGCGCGGCCGCCAACCAAGTTGCCGCATCCGCCGATTGCGGGTCGACCGCCAACGCCGCTTCGAAGAGCTTGACCGCCTCCTTGCTGTTTTCCTTCGAAATAGGCTGCGTAAGCACCGCGCGCCCACGCAGGATGAAATCGAGTGCGTCGGGATGATCGGTTGGGCGCCGGGCCTCGGCGATCGCAAGTTGCGACTGAAGGGCGCGGGCGATGCGAGCTGTGATCTCGTTTTGCAAGGCGAACAGATCGGCTGCGTTGCGGTCGAAACGATCGCCCCAAATTTGTGCGCCGGTCTCGGTATTTACCAGCTGCGCGTTGATCCGGACCTGATTGCCGGCCCGCTGCACGCTCCCCTCCAAGACATAGCGCACGCCCAATTCGCGGCCGATCTGCCTGGCATCGACCGCCTTGCCTTTGTAGGTGAAGGCGGTGTTCCGGGCGATCACCGTGCTTCCTTGAATGCGCGCGACGTCGGTCGTCAGATCTTCCGTGATGCCGTCGGCGAAATACTCTTGCTGCGGATCGTTGCTGAGGTTGGTGAATGGCAGCACAACGATCGACAATCGTGGCGCGGTGTTGGGTTGCGTGGCCGATACAGTGGCTGAAGCGGGGTGTGTTTCGGAGCGCTGGCCCGGCCACAGCCGCCACACGGCACCCGCGGCGATGAGCAGCGCTAGCACGGCGATAGCGACCAAACCGCCCCGGGCGATCACCCGTCGGCGGCGGCCTGCGGTTCTCGGCAACTCTCGACCGGGTGCACCATGGATCCTGAAGGCGCGCACCGGCGCGGCGATGTTTTTGACGCGCTGCTCGCCGAGAGCGGTCAATCCAATAGGCAGGCGAGAGCCGATCTGATCGCGTACCGCGCCGGAAAGGCAAATACCGCCCGGCTCGGCCAGAGCCTGCAGCCGCGCGGCGATATTGACGCCGTCGCCGAACAGGTTGTCGCCGTCGACGATGACGTCTCCGAGGTGAATGCCGATGCGAAACCGCATCTGCTCGCCGGCGGGGCGATTCTCGTTTTCTTTTTCGATTGCCTGCTGCACCGCGACGGCGCATTCGACGGCATCGACCGCGCTTGCGAAATCGGCCACAACACTGTCGCCGGCGGTGTTGAAGATGCGGCCGCGATGCGCGGCGATCAATTGGTCGAGGATAACTCGGTAGGCTTGCAGCCGGCGCAATGTGCCGACCTCGTCCAGCCCCATCAGCCGGCTGTACTCGGCGACGTCGGCCGCGAAGATCGCAGCGAGCTTGCGTTCGACCACCTGGACGTCTGCCACCGGCTCTCCTTAAAGCGCGCCAACCCGCAACCGAACCGCTCGGGACCGAATATAACAGTTATTCCCGCTTTGTTCGACGCCGGCATAAAGCATTCCGGTTCAGTTGGCTGAGAGCGACACGGGGTGATATCGCTAAACAATGGTTCGAGAGGTTGATGGCTATGCCGCCGACATCCCGTATTTGCGGGATTTCAAGCCGATGCTGGCGCCGGCTTGGCTTGATCATGTGGCTCTGGTCGCCGGGGTAGAGCCACCCGCGCGAGAAAATGGGTTTGCCTGGTGCGATCTCGGTTGCGGCCAGGGGGTCACCGCGGCGATTCTCGCCGCGACCCATCCGAGCGGCAAATTCTACGGTATCGACGCGATGCCGGCCCATATCGATCATGCGCGGCGGCTGGCCGCCGCCGCCGCTATACCAAACCTGCAACTTCATGCCGTTGATTTTGCGGCGGCGACTGGTCTCGATTTCCCGCAATTTGACTACATCGTCGCGCACGGCGTCTACAGCTGGGTCGGTGCCCGGGCGCAACGCGAACTGCGCGAATTCATCGACCGCCGGCTCAAACCGGGAGGTCTCGTTTATCTCAGCTACAATGCTATGCCGGGTTGGGCGCGCGATCTGCCGTTCCGAGGTCTGCTGAAGGAGTTCGGCGGCACAATCCCAGGCGACACTCACGCCCGCTTGAGCGCCATCGCTGAGCTTGTCCGAACCCTCGCCGGCCTCGCCTCCTTGAAAGCGAGCTTTATCGTCAAGGAACTGCTGCAGCGGCCGCAAGACTATCCGATGGCTTATCTCGTCCACGAGTTCCTGCCCGCCGACTGGCGGCCCCTCTATGTTACGGAAGTCAGAAGGGACCTGAGGACGATCGGGCTCTCGCCGGTCGCCTCGGCGACACTGAGCGAGAATTTTGATTGCATGGTCCTCGACGACACTGCATGCCGGACGCTCGCCGGCATTACCGAACCCAACGCCCGCGAGCTGATCCGCGACTATTACCTCGACCAGCGGTTCCGCCGCGACGTATTCACCCGCGGAAGCCGACTGCTGGGTCCCGACGAGCGGGCCACGCGCCTTCTCTCAACCACTTTGGTTCTGGCCCCCCCTGCGCCGGCGATCGCGACCCCGCCGCCAGCCGCGTCTGTTGCGTCTGACACCCCTGCAGGTCGGGCAGTCCTGGCCGCATTGGCAGCGGGTCAGGCTGCTGGCCCCCAGAACCTGGAGATGCTTCTGACGTTATGTGCAGCCGGCGTCATCATGCCGGCCGAGCCCGGATGCGCCTCTGTAGAGGATCTCAACAGGATCCTATCCAGCCGGGTCGACGGCCCCGAGGAAATCCGCTGGCTCGCGCTGCCCTGCAGCACCGCGGTGGAGGTAGATCCTGGCTTGTTGCGAGCTTTGCGGGACCGCCAACCGATAGACGCCAAGCGATATCCTGGCTGGCGTGACTTCCTCGCCAAGCACCGCGTCTATTAGGCAGAGCTGCGAGGGTCCAACGCGTCGCGCAAGCCGTCGCCAATGAAATTGATCGACAGCACTGCAAGAAAGATCGCGCCGCCGGCAAAGAGCGCCCAGTGCGGCGCGATGTCGAGGTAATCTTTGGCATCGAACAGGATGCGGCCCCAGGTCGGGATATCGGGCGGGAAGCCGAGGCCGAGAAACGATAGGGTCGATTCGGCAATGATCGCGGCGGCGACGTCGATCGTAGCGGCGACGATAATGGGTCCTAGCGAGTTCGGCAGGATATGGCGTGCCACCACGCGCAAGCCGCTCATACCAATGGCGCGCGCTGCCTCGACAAACTCCTTTTCGCGCAGTGAGAGAAATTGTGCGCGCACGAGCCGGGCTACCTGCATCCAGCGGAAGCCGCCGATGACTGCGACGATCAGGATGAAAGTGCCGAACTCGGGTCCGACCAGCTGCTTCAACGGCTCGCGAAACAAATAGATGACCAGCAACAGCAGCGGTAACGGCGGCAAAGACAGGAACAGGTCGGTAATCCACATCAGCACTGCATCGATGCTGCCGCGCGACATGCCGGCAACCGCACCGATAGCCGTGCCGACAATGACTGCCACGAGCATCGCAGCAAGTCCGACCGCGAGCGATATGCGGCCGCCATAGAGCATTCGGGCGAGTAGATCCTGGCCGAGGTCGTCAGTGCCGAACGGGTGATCCCACGACGGACCTTCGAGATGCGCGCCGAAATCGATGTCGTTGATCGGCACTCGCCACAGCAGCGGTCCGAATGCGACCGCGAGCAGCATCATCGCGAAAATGAAGGCGCTCGCAACCGCCAGCTT
>JAFASL010000898.1 GCA_019244535.1 Alphaproteobacteria bacterium | reverse complement strand
TGGAGGCGACAGAGCGGGTGCTAGCGCGCTACAGCGAGGGCACGCAGACAAAACGGACGACTGCGGGCACCACGACCAAAGGGGCTGCTCCAGCGCAATCAGGTCGACGGCGGCGCGCCGCAGCGGCGAAACGGGTTGGCATCAATCGCAGCTCACCAAGCTTGGGCGATCAAATCCTTGCCCTGGCAACTGGTAAGACGCAGCGGGAAATCGCCTCTGCATGTAAGGGGGCTCGCGCGAACCATGTCGGCATCTCCATTGCCAGACACAAGCGGGCGGGCCGAATCGAGGAGCGCGACGGGAAGCTCTATGCGACGCATTCGACAGGAACTTAGCAGCGCGCCGTAACCTGATTCGACAAAACGCATCGCTCCGCGTCAGGCGCTGAGGGTCAGCCGAATTTCGAGCGGCACGGCGCCGAAGCGAGGGCCACATCCGAAGTGCTCGCTCTGTTCCAGCGTCGGCGGCATGGGCCAGGATGCCAGCGTGAAGTGCGAGTTGGTCAGGTCGTCGAGCAACAGGTGCCGATTGTTCCTATCAGCGTCCCAAACGGCGTCACAGCAGCGCGGCACCAAAGGTGCCGACATCTGGGCCGCAACATGCGTACAGAACGCGACCTCCTGATGCCCGAATTCCACTGCGAGCCTGCCGCCTTGACGCGGAACCCGTCCTCATGCCCGCGAAGCCGCCCTACATGCCGAAAAGAGAGCGGTGTAGGGCGTGGCGGTGGCCCCGCGACTGATCAGACTGCCTCCGGGACGGCCTCTCCCTCTGTCACCGCTTCGAGCTGACCAACTGTTTCACGGCCGAATACCAGCGGGATAAAGGCGCCGATGGACACGACGACGAAAATTGTACCGAAGAAAATTGTCGCCGACCCGGTATGCGGTTCCATCAAAAACGGCGCGAGGCCGCCAGCGAATAGCCGGGCGAATGACTCGCCGAAGATATGCCCGCGCCCGCGCAATGCCGTTGGGAACTGCTCGGACAAATACACACGCGTGGCGGTAAAGGCAGACAGCACGGTGAAGCCGATGATCAGCCCTCCTGCCACCATCGTCACAGCTGCAAGTTGACCCGCGCGGTGCGCCAGAAGCATCAATGCAAGGCCCGGCAGCGATCCGGCGAGCGCATAAGCGATAGTCCAACGCCGCCCAATGATCTCCATCAGGAACCCGGTGAACCCTTTCCCGAAGAAGCTCGCCGCATACACGATCGAGGTTAGTGCCAAGCTGGCGTTGACCGCAAACCCCTGGTCGTTCAGCGCCTTTGGCAGTAGCACCGAAATTAGGAAATAGGCGGTACCGGCGCAAACGCCACTCAGGATGCCAACCGTGGTCCAGCGCAGCTGACCCTTGGCGAACAGCGCCCAGTACGGCGGGAGCTGCTCTCGCGCGGCCTGCTGGTGATCGCCGAGTTCCTCCGGCTTCAGTGGCGGAACCCGATCACCGGCACGGCGGATGATCAGATTAACGATGTCGACAGCGGTCTGCACCCGGCCTTTGCGCAAATGCCAGCGCGGGCTTTCCGGAAGCACGAAATAAACCAGGACTGGCACGACGGTAATCGCCAGCCCGCCCGGCAAAGCCAGAAACCGGAACGCGTTTTCATTGCCAGCCAGTAGGCCGCCGATAAACGGCACCACAGTGAACGAAGCGGCTAGTGCCATCTCATAGACCGCACCGTAAGTGCGACGGTGCTGGGCCGGCATCAATTCGGCGGCGATAGGAAAAGCCGCGGAGACGGCACCACCGGCGCCGATGCCGGTCAAGAGCCGCACGATGATCAGTTGCTCGGCATTTTGCACCAGCGGAATCAACAGAGTGAAAAACGTCGTGGCGATCACGCCGATAAGCATGATCGTCTTGCGGCTCCAATGATCGGAGACCGAGGAGGACAAAAAGCCGCCAACGCACAGCATGAAAGTCGGCCCGACAGCGAGCCAGCGGATATCGGTATTGGTCAGTTGCAGCGGCGTTTTCGCCAGCACTAAGAGCGAGCCGGTCATGACAAGATCATAGCCCTCGATAAAGCCGACGAGGGCCAGCACAGTGACGATCAAGATGTGGTAGGGGCTGAATGGGATGCTGTCGAGCTTTCGGCCGAGCACAAAGCCGGCGCCGGTATCAGGCCGACCGAGAGGAAGAACTTCCGCCATCGTGACCTCCTGGATCGTGCGATCCGAACGACCCTACGGTGCGCAGAGCGGGCGAGGCCGTCGTGTCTCCGGGTGAAGGAGAGTTGCAAAGTGCTTGCGATAATTGGTTTGGTTCGATGCCTCGTTGGTTCTGCCGGCCACAGTGGATGCTGCCAGACCGACGTTTTTCCTGTTCAACTCAGACGCCGATGTTTCGCGCGCCTCGCGAGCCCAACTCGATGGGCCGCGTGTCACTCTAGCCCGCACACGGACCTCTGTCACCATCATGCCTGCAATGACCCGGCGCGAAAATGCGCGTTAATCGGCGGAAAACCACGCTTATCGATTCAGCAAGGCTGGGTGCATCTCCGACGGTTTCACCCACTCCGGAAGAATGGCCGGTATCACGCAACCTAGCCCTCCGCCACGGGATCCGCGAAGGTCTCCAATCCCTACCCGCAGCAGTCATTCTACGTATGCGGAGGGACTGTTGGTTTTGGGTCACGGGCGGTAAGACTCTGCGTGAATATTGGACTCCGGCTTGCCCCTAATAGCGGACATTCAGGCATTTTGGGTCCGAGCAATTCCATGCTCGGGTGTGGCTCAACAACGCCACAAGATTATCCGGAATGGAGTGGCTTTGGTCGGCGAAGAGAGCGTGAGTGTGGGTCACCGACGGCACCCGCCGCCGGGTCCATCAGGAGACCCCACCTATGCGCATCTACATCATCGGCAATGACGGGATCACCCTGTGCCGCGAGGCGCCGGCCACAGTCAATGAGGGCGAGATTGCAATCGCTTCGAACGACGAATTGCATGCCGCCCCACTCAGCGGCAAGCGGCTGCTGGCGCTGTGGAATGCTCTGCCGGGTGTCGAAAGGCGGAAAAAGCTTGGCGACCGCGAGGCGCTGATCGATCAGCTGTGGTCCGCGATCGAGGCCTTGCCGGACCCGGAACCGCACTCCGAGGCGAAGGGATCGTCAAAGCAGGCGGCGGTCATCGCGATGCTGCAGCGC